>NZ_JBUDGD010000077.1:0-20492 GCF_055484735.1 Pseudomonas sp. 15C
AGTAGGTGCAGCGAAGCAAACCGTAGCCGCTGCGCCCGGATCGATCCCGCAGCGAAGGGACCCGAGCCTGCGAGGGCCGAACGCAGGAGCAAGCGTTTTTTTGCTTACTTTTTTTAGGCGTTTGCAAAAAAAAGTGAGTCGCCGTAAGGGCGAAACCTTAAGTAGCCGTTACCGCAGCAACGGATATATACCCAGAACAAAAAACCAGCGCCTGACAGAAAGCCATCGCCAGCAGGCTGGCTCCCACAGTTCCAACCGAGTACATCAACAAGAGCCTGGTCGGCCCAGAGGCCGCCACGCTCCCAAAAAAATCACAACAAAAAAACACCGAGCCAACAAATTTTCCACATCTTTTCTTTCATGATTCGTCGCGCTGATACGTCTAGTCCAGAGACAACGAAAAAAACCCATTCCCGATCAGGCCCTGAAAAGGAGTAAGCGCATGTACAACTCGCAACTACCAACGGACGGTAGCCAGGCCCCCAAAGGAATCTCCATGAGCCCAAACGCGAGCGAATTCGGCCAACGCGGCGAGCGACACGGCAACGAACGCATCCGGTTGCTGTTGAAAAGCTTCGGCCTGCGCACCAGCCTTATCCGTCTGAAAGTCATCGACGCCCTGCTGGTCGCAGCACAACACGAGCGCAGACTGGGCGTGCGCGGTGTCCACAGCCAATTGCTGGACCTGGATATTCCGCTGTCCTTTCTCAGTGTGCGCGAAGTGCTCAAACGCCTGTGCAGCGAAGGGGTGATCGTCTTCAATGAAGACAAGAGCTACAGCCTGCATCCACAGGCTGCGTCGGTTCTCAAGCACGATTGAAGTGAGCGGCGATCGCCGTCAAGGCTTGACCTTGCGGCGCATCACGCCATTGATCACCACGACGACCACCGCTACAGCGATCGCGACAAACTGGAAGGTCTTCTCGGTAATCGTCCCGGCGTTCTGCAGCCACGACAGGCCGAGCATGATCGCCAGGACCGACAAGGCGATCACAATCGAATAAATCAAGCGTTGCTTCTGAGTCATTGCAGCTTCCTGAAACTTTTAAAATGTATCGAATTTGTATCCGCTTGCATGCCATGCACATACCGATCGATTGCAATGCATTAGCTGTAACCGGGGTCTCATGTTACAGCCGCGCAGGCGTTTTGGCTTGCTGGCGGTGTTACCTCTGAGGATTTTTCAAATGCGGCATCGTATCACCTGGCTGATCCCCGTCCTGGCCCTGCTCACCCTGAGTGGCTGCATCATCTTCCCCCACGGGCATGGCGACTCGATTGCAGTCTGTTGGAACAGCTACGCCAACTGCCGCGGCAATGGATGATTTCGATCAGACTCAGGCTCGCCAGCGATTTTGCCAGCGCCACCGAGAGCCTGGCGGCGATGGGTTTCATTTTCACCGGGATTGCCCCGAATGAACGTCCGCTCGAGCGTTGAGCGGGCCAGCGCAGGCGCTTTCTATGCCTTGGCTTTGACGCCCTGATCGACCGGCTTGGCGACGTTGCCTTCGCCGTAAGTCTTGAGGTTCTGCAAGACGTAAATGGCTTTCTTGAATTCAGGAATCAGGTTTTTACCGTAAGCATTGCCATTCAGACCGTTGGTCTGGATTGCATCGAGTTGGGTGGCAAAATATTCCAGCGCATTGAATTTGACGTCGACGTCCTTGGTCACGCCGAAACGGTCGAACTTGTCGCCCGCGTTCATCAAGGTGAAGGAAGTGATTTCCGAGATCAGCCCGCGGCTGCGCAGCATCTCGCTCAGATTGCCCATTTGCTTGACCGAAACATTCGCCGGATCAAAGCCCTTGATGGCTTTGCGCAAGCCCTGCTTGTCCATCTCGGCGGTATTGATCGCGTTGGGATCGTTGCCGACCAGGGTGAGCATTTGCTGCACCTTGACGCTCTGGGCCACTTGTTTCTTGGCGCCGGTGTCGCGAACCATCACCCCTGCCTTGCTTTCCCAGCCGCCGACAATACCGATTGTCATGAAATGTCTCCCTGCGAAATGACCATGAAATGTCCGTTGAAGATGTTCAATGGGCGCGAGTATCGGCGGGCGTACTGATGGCACCAACCTCTTTCTGCACTTTTTTACAATTCTCGTACATTCACGATACAAAAGCCAAAATCCGCACAAGCCCTGTGCCAGAGCGGTCATCACATTGTCATGTCGAGGGGATTTTCGCACCGACCCAATGGCTGATCCGCCTCCCTGTATCCAGCTTGATACCAACCAGTCATCGGCGTCGCGATTATTAGCACGCGTGTACCTAAAGCTTCGCCCGAGAACGACGATACGCTTTCGATAGCCGCACCTTTGCGTCCCCGCCCCCAAACAAGAAACGCTGCTCAAGGACCGGTCTCCATGCCCGCATTCCGCACCATTCAGGCTCGCTATACGCTGTTTCTGGTTCTGTTCATCCTGCTGCTGTCAGTGTTGACGGTGGTCGGCATCAGCCAACTGGTCGCCCCGAAACTGCGCGAAACCGAAGAACAGGTGGTGCTCAACCGTATCGCCGAAGTCGCCGAGCAGATACAGGGCGAACTGAACAAGGTGCAGGCGCAACAACGTAGCATCACCCAGACCATTCCGTTGCTCGACAGCGCTGCCATCGATACCGTGCTGCCGGGACTTGTCGATCAGTACGGCGAGTTGAAGGTGTTTGGTGGCGGGATCTGGCCGCTGCCGGGCCAGCGCGAAGCCGGGCGCAACAAGTTCAGTACGTTCTGGCACCGCGACGCCTCGGGCAAGCTCGCCGTCAACACGTTCTGGAACAGCGACGCCGCCCCCAACTATTACGACCAGAGCTGGCACAAGGGCGGCATGGCCACACCCCGCGGCCAGTGCGCCTGGGCGGCGGCCTATAAAGATGATGCCAGCGCCGAGCCACGCACCAACTGCGCCATGGCGATCCAGAAAAACGGCAGCGCCTGGGGCGTATCGACCATCGACGTGACCCTGGGCTTCTTCAACGATCTGGTGGCGCGCAAGGAAAAAGACCTCAACGCCGAAATGCTCATTGTTGAAGCTGACGGCAAGATCATCAGTAACAGTTCGCGCATCAGCGGGCCGATCGTGCTGAAGAACATCAGCGAACTGGCCGCGACCTCGACCTTCGCCGCTCAGGTGAAAGCCGGCCTGCAGAACCGCGATCAGGCACAGCGCAGCGAATTCGATAACAACGGTGAAGACAGCACCTTCTTCATGCGCCCGATCGAAGGTACGCCGTGGTTCCTCGCCACCGCCCTGCCGACGAAAATGCTTACCGCCCAGCGTGACGACGTGCTCAGCACCTTGAGCATGCTGCAGATTCCGCTGGTGATCCTGTTGGTACTGTTGCAGATCTATGCGATTCGCCAGTTGGTGCAGCGCATGAAAGCCTTGAAAGCCAATATCGACCTGCTCTCCAGCGGTGATGCCGACCTGACACGACGCATCACCATTCGCGCTGAGGACGAACTCGGTGCCATTGGTCATTCGGTCAACACGTTTATCGCCTACCTGCAAAACATGATCAGCGAAGTGACCCAGGCCACCGGCGCCATGGCCTCCAGCCTCGACGACCTGCAACGCACCTCGGCGCACACCGGGCAGATCCTGCTGCGCCACGCCTCGGAAACCGATCAGACCGTCACCGCCATCACCGAAATGAGTTCGACCGCCGAAAGCGTGGCGCAGAACGCTGCCGAAACCGCGGCGTTCACTCAACGCGCCAACGAGAACGCCGATCGCTCGCGTGTGGTGGTCGGCGAAGCCACCAACAGCGTGGTCGCGCTGATCGACGAAGTGGCGAGTGCCACGCACAAGGTTGAAAACATGCAGCAGGACGCCCAGCGCATCACCGAAATTCTCGGCGTGATCGGCGCGATTGCCGGGCAGACCAACCTGCTCGCACTCAACGCCGCCATCGAAGCCGCACGTGCCGGTGAGCAGGGTCGCGGTTTTGCTGTAGTGGCCGACGAGGTACGCGCCCTCGCCGCTCGTACCCAGGCCAGTACGTCGGAAATCAACGAAATGCTGACGCGCCTGACGCAGGGCGTGAGTTCGTCGGTCAGCGCCATGGAAAACACCCAGGCCAGTTGCCAGTCTGCTGCTGACGCCACGGCACGGGTCAACTCGGGCCTGGACGAAATGGCCGGCTCGGTCAGCCATATCAACAGCCTCAGCACCCAGATCGCCACGGCTGCCGAACAGCAAAGCGCCGTCACCGAGGAGATCAACCGCAGCATGGTGCAGATTCGTCACATGGTCGACGAACTGGTGCAGAGCGGCCAGACCAGCGAACTCAACACCCGCCAGTTGCTGGAAGCCAACAGCCGGGTCAGCGCGATCATGGGGCGGTTCAAGGTCCGCTGATCTTCCAGACCTGGGCGCTCACATCACTTGAAACACGACCTGTAGGAGTGAGCCTGCTCGCGATAGGGCAATGTCAGCAAACACACATTGCCTGACACACCGCCATCGCGAGCAGGCTCACTCCTACAGGGTTTTGCCTGTGTGTTTTGCAACAACCGGAAACACTGCGTTGATGCTGAATAGCGAAAACCGGGCAAAATGCGTTCTTTCCGATCGCTACCCGAGCCGAGAACCGTCATGCGAACTCACCTGCATCTGCTCGCCCTGAGCGCCCTGTTCATTTCCTCTCTCGCCCAGGCCGCCGACCTGATCCCGATCGAAGTCCACCGCGACGCCAACTGCGGTTGCTGCAAAAAATGGATCAGCCACCTCGAAGCCAACGGTTTCAAGGTCGACGATCACGTCGAAAGCGACATGAGCAGCTTCAAGCAACAGCACGGCGTGCCGCACCGTCTGGCTTCGTGCCACACCGCAATCATCAACGGCAAGTTCGTCGAAGGTCACGTCCCGTCTGAACAGGTGCTGGCCCTGAGCAAGCGCGACGACCTGCTCGGTATGGCTGCGCCGGGCATGCCGATGGGTTCGCCGGGCATGGAAATGGACGGCATGAGCGATGCCTGGCAAGTGATCGGCCTGACAAAGGACGGCGCTGATGTCGTCGTGGCGGATTACCCGGCACATTGATCGGCGCCGCTTACGCCGGGCTGTTCCTTGCTGCGTTCGGCGCCGCAACGCTGCTGCCCCTGCAATCGGAAGCGCTGCTGGTCGGTTTGATCATCAGCGAGCATTACTGGCTGTGGGGACTGCTCGCCGTGGCGACGCTGGGCAATGTGCTGGGGTCGCTGGTCAACTGGTGGCTGGGACGAGGGCTTGAACGCTTTCAGGACCGGCGCTGGTTTCCGGTCAGTCCGCAGCACATGGCCAAAGCCCAAAAGCACTATCAGCGCTTCGGTCACTGGTCGCTGCTGTTCAGTTGGCTGCCCGTTGTCGGCGATCCGCTGACGTTGATCGCCGGGGTCATGCGCGAACCGCTCGGGCGCTTCCTGCTGATCGTCACCCTCGCCAAAGGTGCCCGTTACGGCGTGCTGGCCATGCTGACGCTGGGCTGGCTCGGTTGAACCATTGGCCACGATCATTGCCTGTTTTTAACGTCGCCATAATCTGGCCGTTCGAGCATCGGCCCATTTCAAACGGAGTTTGACCTTATGCCTGTCTCGTTTTCCCGCTGGCTGCCCGGCCTGCTTCTTTGCGCTGCCCTGCCCTTGTCCGCTCAGGCTGCCACACCCGCCGCAGCCGAAGGCCCGGCCTACGGCCCCGAGCTGCAAGGCTTCGATTACCCCTACACGCTGAAACACTTCGCCTTTGAATCCCAGGGCAAATCGCTGCAGATGGGTTACATGGACGTCGCCGCCAACGGCAAGGCCAACGGGCGCACCGTGGTGCTGATGCACGGCAAGAATTTCTGCGCGGCGACCTGGGACAGTTCGATCAAGGCGTTGAGCGAGGCCGGTTACCGGGTGATTGCGCCAGATCAGATCGGCTTCTGTACCTCCAGCAAACCCGATCACTACCAATACACCTTCCAGCAACTGGCGACCAACACGCAGCAGTTACTCAAAGCGTTGGGTATCCAGAAAGCCACGCTGCTTGGCCACTCTACCGGCGGCATGCTCGCTACCCGTTATGCCTTGCAGTACCCCGAGCAGGTCGAACAGCTGGCGATGGTCAATCCGATCGGCCTGGAAGACTGGAAAGCCCTCGGCGTGCCCTATCGCACCATTGATCAGTGGTATCAGCGCGAACTGAAAGTCAGCGCCCAGGGCATTCGCGACTATGAACGCACCACCTATTACGACGGCCGCTGGAAGCCGGAATTCGACCGTTGGGTCGACATGCTCGCCGGGCTGAGCAAAGGCCCGGGCAAGACCCAGGTCGCGTGGAACTCGGCGCTGATCTACGACATGATCTTCACCCAGCCGGTGTATTACGAGTTCAAGGATCTGAAGATGCCGACGCTGTTGCTGATCGGTACCTCAGACACCACCGCGATCGGCAAGGACATCGCACCGCCCGAAGTCAAAGCGAAGATCGGCCACTACGACGTGCTCGGCAAACAAGTCGCCAAACTGATCCCGCAATCGACACTGGTGGAGTTTCCCGGCATGGGCCATGCACCGCAAATGGAAGAGCCGGCGCAGTTCCACAAGGCCCTGCTCGGCTGGCTGAACACATCCAATCCCGTTCGTTGATGAGGTAAGGCTGATGGCGGTGCAGATTGCAGTGATCGACGACTGGCAGGACGTGGCCCGCGACGTGGTCGACTGGTCAGTCCTCGAGAGCATCGGTGAATTGACCTTCGTGCATGACTACCCGGCGGACAACGCCACCCTGGCCGAACGTCTGGGCCGCTATCAGGTGATTTGCGTGATGCGTGAGCGCACGCGTTTCGACGAGGACCTGCTCAAGCGCCTGCCGGCGCTCAAGCTGCTGGTCACCGGCGGCATGCGCAACGCAGCGCTCGATATGCCGGCGGCAGCGAAACTCGGGATCAAGGTCTGCGGCACCGACAGTTACAAGCACGCCGCGCCCGAGTTGACCTGGGCGCTGATCATGGCCGCCACGCGCAATCTGCTCAGCGAAGCCAACGCTTTGCGCAACGGCCAGTGGCAGCAAGGGCTGGGCGGCGATCTGCATGGCAAGACTTTGGGCATTCTCGGTCTGGGCAGCATCGGCCAGCGCGTGGCGCAGTTCGGTCAGGTGTTTGGCATGCGGGTGATTGCCTGGAGCGAAAACCTCACTGCCGAGCGCGCCGCACAGGCCGGAGTGACTTACGTCAGCAAGCAGCAGCTGTTCGAGCAGGCCGATGTGCTGTCGGTGCACCTGGTGCTCAGCGAGCGCAGCCGCGGCCTGGTCGACACGCAGGCGCTGGGCTGGATGAAACCGACTGCGTTGCTGGTCAACACCGCGCGCGGGCCGATCGTCGACGAAGCGGCCCTGATCAAGGCTTTGCAGAAACAGCACATTGCCGGGGCAGCGCTGGATGTCTTCGACGAGGAACCGCTGCCGGCGCTGCACCCGTTTCGCACACTCGATAACGTGCTGGCGACGCCGCATGTGGGCTATGTCAGTCGGCAGAACTATGCGCAGTTCTTTACGCAGATGATCGAGGATATTCAGGCCTGGGCTGCGGGGGAGCCGATTCGCCTGCTTAATTGAATCCATCGCAAATCAAGCGGTGTAGCGGCAATCGCTATCGCGAGCAGGCTCACTCCTACATTTTGGAATGCGTACCTTGTAGGAGTGAGCCTGCTCGCGATAGCGTCCTGATAGCCACTACCAACCCCCGCACCACAACAGTGCAACCGCCCTCCCCGCTAGCACAAAATCGTGACCGCCCGGTCACCGTTTTGGCCCTCCGTCGCCGAAAAACCTGCCCTTCGTCGGTGCGTTTGCTCCGATCCAGCAATATTTTCTTACGCACAAACCGATTGTCGAACAATTTACCCATTTGCTCTGGCCCGCTCTAGGATCTGGCCTAGACTCATTTTCGCAGGGTGAAACCGCCCGGTCACATCGTCGAAAAAAAGTCGAAACTTTTGCATCCAGCGTCGGGTCATCAAGAAGACAGAGCCAAAACGACTGGTGCAATCCTTGCAATGGCTTCACCACCCATTCTGCTTGCGCGTGTTGGGTAGCGTTTGCTCACCGATGCGTGGCGCGTTTGCGCCCGGTCACAGGACGTGGCTCTGAACTTCGTTTGTACGAGACAAGAACAGATCAACACTACGGGAGATACATATGATCAGTGCGGCATTGGATATTCAGGGAGAGCGTGCTCACCAGGTGATTGGCGACTCGAGCACCGTCAGCGTTCCCGGCAGCCGATCGATCAACGTTCCCGGCACCAGGACGCTGACTCCGGTCGCGAGCAAGAACCCCAACAAGAAAAAAGTCCTGTTCGTCACCTCGGAAATCGCCGATCTGGTGAAGACCGGTGGCCTGGGCGACGTTTCCGCCGCCCTGCCGCGCGCCATGGCACATTTGCATGATGTGCGCGTGCTGATTCCCGGTTATCCGCAAGTGATGCACAGCGAAAACCCGATTCACATCATCGGCGAACTCGGTGGCCATGCCGCGCTGCCACCGTGCAAGATCGGGCGCATGGACATGCCCGACGGTCTGGTGATTTACGTGTTGATCTGTCCCGAACTGTACGAGCGTGAAGGTGGCCCTTATGGCGCCAACAACGGCCGCGACTGGCCAGACAACCATATTCGTTTCGCCCGCCTGGGGCTGGCCGCTGCCGATATCGCCGCCAACCTCGCGCAGATTCACTGGTGCCCGGACCTCGTCCACGCCCACGACTGGCCAGCAGGCCTCGCCCCGGCCTACATGCACTGGCGCGGGCAGCGTACGCCGACGCTGTTCACCATTCATAACCTCGCGTATCAGGGCGTGACCAGCCTCGGTTCCTGCCCGGAGCTGGGTATTCCCGCCCACGCCCTGCAGCAGGAAGGCATGGAATTCTACGGCAAGATGTCGTTCCTCAAGGCCGGCATGGCCTATTCCAGCCACATCACCACGGTCAGCGCCACCTACGCGCAGGAAATCACCACCCCGGATTTCGGCTGCGGCCTCGACGGTTTCCTCGCCGCCAAGACCCAGCAAGGCTTGCTCAGTGGCATCCCTAACGGCATTGATGAAAGCTGGGATTCGGCCACTGACCCGCACCTGTTCTCGCCATTCGCCATCGGCGACTGGGAAGGCAAAGCGGTCAACGCCGCCCATGTTCGCGAGCTGTTCGGCCTCAACGACTCGACCGGCCCGCTGTTCGCCGTGGTCTCGCGTCTGGTCTATCAGAAAGGTCTGGACCTGACTGAAGCGGTCTCCGAATTCATCGTGCAGAACGGTGGCCAGATCGCAATCATCGGCCGTGGCGAGCCGGAAGAAGAACAGGCCATGCGTGAGCTGGCGTTGCGCTTCCCCGGGCAGATCGGCGTACGCATCGGCTTCAACGAGACTGACGCGCGGCGCATGTTCGCTGGCAGCGATTTCCTGTTGATGCCTTCGCGTTACGAGCCTTGCGGCCTGAGCCAGATGTACGCGCAGCGCTTCGGTTCGTTACCGGTGGCGCGCAATACCGGCGGTCTGGCCGACACCATTGAGAACGGCGTGACCGGCTTCCTCTTCGATGAATCCACCGTCGACAGCTACAAGGAAGCCCTGAGCCGGGCGTTCAAGGTCTTTGCCTTCCCCGAGCTGCTCAATGCCATGCGTTGCCGGGCCATGGCGGCGCCATTCAACTGGAGCAAAGCGGTCGAACCGTACGCCGAACTCTACGAAAAACTGGTGGCCAAGGCATTGGGTAAAGCCAGCCACAAATAATCAGGGAGGTTTCAAAGATGCCGTCAAGGACCCAAGAAACCTGGCCCCACGGCGCGATCGTGCTGGACGCCGAACACACGCAATTTGCTCTGTGGGCTCCCGATGCGTTTTACGTCAGTGTTGAACTGGCCGATGGTCAATCGCTGCCCATGCTGCCGCAGGGTGATGGATGGTTTGTGATCAAGGCCCGCTGTCCAGCGGGCAGTCGCTACCGCTACTGTATCGATGGCGAACTGGAGGTGCCGGACCCGGCGTCCAGGGCGCAGGATGGCGACCTCGACCGCCACAGCGTGGTAGTCGACCCGCACGCTTACACCTGGCGACATAGCGCCTGGAAGGGTCGGCCGTGGAACGAAGCGGTGATCTACGAGCTGCACGTCGGTGCGCTCGGTGGCTTTGCCGAAGTCGAGCAGCATCTGGCCCGGCTCACCGCACTGGGTATCACCGCCATTGAATTGATGCCGCTGGCGCAATTTCCCGGTGATCGCAACTGGGGTTACGACGGCGTCCTGCCCTACGCCCCGCAAGCCTCTTACGGCACGCCGGAACAACTCAAACATCTGATCGACACCGCCCACGGCCATGGTCTGGCGGTGATTCTCGACGTGGTCTACAACCACTTCGGCCCCGACGGCAATTATCTGCACCGCTACGCGAAAAGCTTCTTCCGTGAGGACAAGCACACACCGTGGGGCGCGGCGATCGATTTCCGCCGCAGCGAAGTGCGCGAATTCTTCATCGAAAACGCACTGATGTGGGTGCTCGAATATCGCTTCGACGGCCTGCGTCTGGATGCCGTGCACGCCATTGGCGACTCTGATTTCCTGCGCGAAATGGCCCAACGGGTGCGACAACAGATCGATCCGGCCCGTCACGTCTGGCTGACCGTCGAAAACGAGCTGAATCAGGCCAGCCTGCTGGAGCACGATTACGACGCGCAGTGGAACGACGATGGCCACAACGCCTTGCACGTGCTGCTGACTGGCGAAACCGACGCCTATTACGCTGACTACGCCGAGCAACCGACTGAGCAACTGGTGCGCTGCCTGAGTCAGGGTTTTGTTTTCCAGGGCCACGTCAACCGTCATGGCGAACGGCGCGGCGAGCCGAGCGAGCATTTGCCGTCCACGGCATTCGTATTGTTTCTGCAGAACCATGACCAGATCGGCAATCGCGCGTTTGGCGAGCGTCTGCATCAACTCGCCGACCCACGCGCATTACAGGCAGCGACCGTGCTGTTGCTGCTGTCACCGATGGTTCCACTGATGTTCATGGGCGACGAGTTCGCCGCCGAGCAACCGTTTCTGTTTTTCACCAGTCATCACGGTGAACTGGCCGAACTGGTACGCGAGGGCCGGCGCAATGAGTTCGCCGCGTTCAGCGCCTTTGCCGATCCACATAAACGCGAGACGATCCCCGATCCGAATGCCGAAGCAACCTTCCACGCCTCCAAACCACGGCAAGAAAACGGCAATGAACGCCAACAGCGAACCCTCGAGCTGTACCGCGAGCTGTTGCACCTGCGCCATCAGCACATCACTCCCCACTTGCCCGGTACGCAAACGCTGGGCGCGCAGAAACTCGGTCACGCCGCGGTGAGCGCGCGCTGGCGGCTGGGCGATGGCAGCGAGCTGCGAATTGACCTGAACCTCAGCGACACGCCAGTGGTCAACCCTCCACACACCGATGCCGTCTGGCTGTTTCAGCAGCCTGCCGGTGTCACCCCGGATTCGGGCGAACTGCCCGCGTATTGCGCGCTTGTCAGCCTCACGGCCGCAACCCCTTTGCTACCTCTGGATGGAGAGCGCCTATGAGCGATGCGCAACTGGAAATACTCGCCAGCCGAGCCGGCCTCGCCGTCGACTGGATCGACGCCAACGGGCGTCAGCAAAAAGTCGCTCCTGCGGTACTACGCAACGTCTTGATCGGCCTCGGCCACCCCGCCAGCACGGCGCAGGAAATCGATGCCAGCCTGCTGGAATTGCAAGCGGCGCAGCAGGACCACCATCTGCCGCCGCTGTTGACCTGCGATGTCGGCACACCGGTGGACCTGACGCGCTATTTCGCCCCGGAAACGCCTTGTGAAATCCACCTCGAAGACGGCTCACGGCTGGATTTGAAGCTTGATTCGCAAGCAATGTTGCCCGGCCTGATCCCGGTCGGTTATCAGCAAGTGCATATCGGCGATCAATATTTCACCCTGGCGGTGGCACCGGAACGCTGCTTCAGTGTCGCCGACGCGGTGGACAATCCGATCCCCCGCGCATGGGGCCTGAGCGCGCAATTGTATGCCTTGCGCCGTCCCGGCGACGGCGGCTTCGGCGACACCCTCGCCCTTGAAGAACTGGTGCGCGTGGCCGGTGAGCGCGGCGCCGACGCCGTGGCGATCAGCCCGATGCACGCGATGTTCAGCGCCGACACCAGCCGCTACAGCCCGTATTCGCCTTCGAGCCGGCTGTTCCTCAATTCACTGTATGCCGCGCCCGGGGCGATCCTCGGTGAGCGGGCATTGCGCGATGCGATCGACGCTACCGGTCTGGCCAACCAGTTCGCGCAGCTTGAAGACTTGACCCTGATCGACTGGCCGGCCGCGGCGGAGGCCAAGCAGAAATTGCTGCAAGCCTTGTACGACGGTTTTGTCGCCGGTGATCACCCGCTCCACCCGGACTTCGCCAGTTTCCGCCACAGCGGCGGCGAAGCGCTGGAGAATCATTGCCGGTTCGAAGCGATCCAGGAAATGCGCGCCGCCCGCGGCGAAAGCCTCGACTGGCGCGAATGGCCGGAGCACTGGCGCGACCCGCGCGGCGCGGCGCTGGAAGCTTTCGCCGAGGAATACGCCGAGCGCATTGGCTACTTTGCCTTTTGCCAATGGCTGATCCACCGCTGCCTGGAACGCGCACAGACCGCTGCGC
This sequence comes from Pseudomonas sp. 15C, assembly GCF_055484735.1. Taxonomy (NCBI): domain Bacteria; kingdom Pseudomonadati; phylum Pseudomonadota; class Gammaproteobacteria; order Pseudomonadales; family Pseudomonadaceae; genus Pseudomonas; species Pseudomonas sp. 15C. The sequence goes on from NZ_JBUDGD010000077.1 coordinate 12,655, forward strand.
GCAGCGCCGGCATGAGCATCGGCTTGATCGCTGATCTCGCCGTAGGTGCCGATGGCGCCGGCAGCCAGGCCTGGAGTTTTCAGGATGAGTTGCTGGCCTCGCTGACGGTTGGCGCACCGCCGGACATTCTTAATCGTTCCGGTCAGGGCTGGGGCATCTCCGCGTTTTCGCCTGAAGGTCTGGTGCGCAACGGCTTTCGCGCCTTCATCGACATGCTGCGGGCCAATTTCGCCCACGCCGGTGGCTTGCGCATCGATCACGTCATGGGCCTGCAACGCCTGTGGGTGATCCCCAACGGCGCCGATCCCGCCGATGGCGCGTACCTCTATTACCCGTTCGACGACATGCTGCGTTTGCTGACACTGGAGTCCCACCGTCACCAGGCCATCGTGCTTGGCGAGGATCTGGGCACGGTGCCCGAAGGCCTGCGCGAAAAACTTGCCGCGCGCTCGATGCTGGGCATGCGCGTGCTGCTGTTCGAGCAGGACAATACGCACTTCAAGCCGATTCTCGACTGGCCGGATAACGCGCTGGCGACCACCAGCACTCACGACCTGCCCACGCTCAACGGTTGGTGGCACGGTCGGGATATCGACTGGAACGCGCGCCTTGGGCTGGTCGACGCCAACGGCGAAATCGACTGGCGCCATCACCGCCAGCGTGAGCGCGAAGGCCTGCGCAACGCGTTGAGCCAGGACCCGCAAAACTTCCGCGAGGAATCCCACGAGGCCGATCAAGTGGTCGATGCCAGTGTGCGGTTCCTCGGCCACACCCGTGCGCCGCTGGTGCTTTTGCCGCTCGAAGATGCCCTCGGCATCAACGAGCAGGCGAATCTGCCGGGCACCACGGACACCCACCCGAACTGGTCGCGGCGCTTGCCGGGCACCAGCGAAACGCTGCTCGACACCGACGATGCCGCGCGACGCCTGGAATTGCTCGCCTGTGCCCGACTCCAGGCTGCCGAGCGTGACCAATGAACCAAACGCTTATCCAGCCGCTGCGCGCGACCCTGCGGCTGCAATTTCATAAAGGCTTTACCCTCGAACAAGCGGTGCCACTGGTGCCGTACTTCGCCAGCCTCGGTATCAGCCATGTCTACGCCTCGCCACTGCTCGCGGCGCGCGCCGGCTCGATGCACGGTTACGACGTGGTCGACCCGACCCAGGTGAACCCGGAACTGGGCGGCGAAGCGGCGCTGCGGCGTCTGGTCAGCACCCTGCGCGAGCACAACATGGGGCTGATCCTCGACATCGTCTCCAACCACATGGCCGTGGGTGGCAGCGACAACCCGTGGTGGCTCGACCTGCTCGAATGGGGCCGACTGAGCCCCTACGGCGAATTCTTCGACATTCAGTGGCATTCCCCGGACCCGCTGATGGAAGGCCAGTTGTTGCTGCCGTTCCTTGGCAGCGATTACGGTGTAGCGTTGCAGGAAGGCACGCTGAAGCTGCAATTCAACGCGCAGACCGGCGGTTTCCATGTCGAGCATTACGACCACCACTTCCCGATCTGCCCGAACGATTACGGCGAATTGCTCAAGGGCGATGAAGCGCTGAAGTCCCTGGCCGATCGTTTCAGTGCGCTGAGCTATCAGACCGATGCGCATTCGCTGTCGATTCCGTTGAAGCAGGAACTGCAACAACTGGCCAGCGATCCGCAGATCCTTGACTCAATCCAGCGCAATCTGCAGCACTACGATTCGACCACAGCAGAAGGCTTCGACAAGCTGCACCAGTTGCTCGAACGCCAGAGCTATCGCCTCGCCAGTTGGCGCACCGCAGCGGATGACATCAACTGGCGGCGCTTTTTCGACATCAACGAACTCGGTGGTTTGCGCGTCGAACGCCCGGCGGTGTTCGAAGCCACCCACGGCAAGATCTTCCAGTTGATCGAAGAAGGCTTGGTCGACGGCCTGCGCATCGACCACATCGATGGCCTCGCCGACCCAAGGGGTTACTGCCGCAAACTGCGTCGGCGTCTCGACAGTCTTGCGCCGGGGCGGCACTTGCCGATCTACGTCGAGAAAATTCTCGGCGCCGGCGAAACCCTGCGCCGCGACTGGGCGGTGGACGGCACCACCGGTTACGAATTCATGAATCAGCTGTCGCTGTTGCAGCACGATCCGGACGGTGAACATGTCCTCGGTGAGCTGTGGCAGCGCCGCACCGAACGCCCCGCCGCGTTTATCGAAGAAGCGCAACTGGCGCGTCAGCAGATTCTCAACGGCTCGCTGGCCAGCGATTGCGAAAGCGTCGCCCAGGCGTTGCTGCAAGTGGCCCGCGATGACCTGATGACCCGTGACCTGACGCTCGGCGCGATCCGCCGGGTGTTGCAGGCGCTGATCGTGCATTTTCCGGTGTATCGCACCTATGTCAGCGCCATGGGCCGCTCTGAGCAGGACGAGGTGTTCTTCCAGAAAGCCATGGACGGGGCCCGGCAAACCCTCAGCGAAGCCGACTGGCCGGTGCTCGAGTGTGTCGCTGGCTGGCTCGGTGGCACGCCGTGGCGACGCAAGCCGCGCGGGCGCTCACGCAAGATTCTCAAGCACGCCTGCGTACGTTTCCAGCAACTGACCTCGCCCGCCGCCGCCAAAGCCGTGGAAGACACCGCGCTGTATCGCTCGGCCGTGCTGCTGTCGCGCAACGATGTTGGCTACGACACCGAACAGTTCAGCGCGCCGTTGAGCGACTTCCATGCCGTCAACCAACGGCGACTGAGCGAATTCCCGAATAACTTGCTGGCCACTGCGACCCACGACCACAAACGTGGCGAGGACACCCGGGCACGGCTGGCCGTGCTCAGTGAACGCAGCCATTGGTACGCCGAGCAGGTCGAATTGTGGCGCGCCCTCGCGCGCCCGGTGCGCAGTGACGAGCAGATGCCGTCGAATGGCGACGAACTGATCCTCTATCAAGCCTTGCTCGGCAGTTGGCCGCTGGACCTGCGCGATGACGATCAGGCCGGTTTCGCCGACTACGCCAAGCGCATCTGGCAGTGGCAACAAAAAGCCTTGCGCGAGGCCAAGCTGCAAAGCAGTTGGAGCGCGCCGAACGAAGCGTACGAAAACGCAGCGAAGGCGTTCACCGAAAAACTCCTGACCAGCGCTGAAGGCGAACTGTTGCGCGCAGCGTTGAGCAAAACCGTCAACAGCATCGCCGCCGCCGGCGCCCTCAATGGTCTGGCGCAAACCTTGCTGCGCATGACCGTGCCGGGGGTGCCGGATCTGTATCAGGGCAACGAGTTCTGGGACTTCAGCCTGGTCGATCCGGACAATCGCCGGCCCGTGGATTACCCCGCGCGCGCGCAGGCTTTGCAAGCGCAAACGTCGGCCGCCGAGTTGTTGGCCAACTGGCGCGACGGGCGCATCAAGCAGGCGTTGATCGCCGAGGTGCTGAACCTGCGTGCCGAGCATGCCGAGCTGTTCCGTCGGGGCAGCTATCAGGCCCTGGAAGTCCTTGGCAGCCAGGCGCATAACGTCCTCGCGTTCGCTCGCGAACACGAGGGCAAACAGGCCGTCGTGATCGTGCCGGTGCGTTGCGCCAACCTGCTGGAAAACAGTGCCATGCCACAAGTGGATGCGCTGCGCTGGGGCGATACGCGAGTGGTTTTACCATTCGCCGCCTCTGACACAAACCTGAAGGGACTTTTTGCCAGCGCAGCAGTCACAAAGCACAGGGAGCTGAATGTCAGCGACGCGCTGGGGGATGTCCCGGTCAATCTCTTTATCCAACACTTAACGTAAGCAAGAGTTCAGTTCAGGAGTATTGCGATGAGCACCGACGATAAACGCATTCGCGAATTCGCCTATCAGATATGGGAATCGGAGGGTAAACCCGAAGGCCATGAGGAGCGCCACTGGGAGATGGCGCGCAAGTTGGCCGAGGCTGAAGCACTGGCGCCGAAGAAGCCACCAAAGGCCACGGGTAGCAAAACCGCCGGCAAGACCGCGACCAGCAAGGCGACTGAGGGTAAAGCGGTAAACGGCAAGACCACGCCGGCGGCTAAAGCCAAACCGGCAGCGAAGGCCAAGCCGGCCAGCACCCCGAAAGTGGTGCCGCCGGGCGAAAAAACCGCCGAGAAAAAACCGCGCGCACCGAGAAAACCTCCGGCGATCTGACGCCACCCGATTATTGAACTGAACGAACCTGTGGCGAGCTTGCTCGCCATCGAGGGCCCACTCGCCCTCAAGAAACACACATCCCCTTGTAGGAGTGAGCCTGCTCGCGATAGCGGTGTACCCATTGACACATTGGCTGGTTGACACACCGCCATCGCGAGCAGGCTCACTCCTACAGGGTTTTGCATCAGCCCAGAATTCGTTTTTTGCAGGAGCAATCATGACCCGTCCAAAAAAAGCCGAGCCCGTCGCGCACGCCGAGCCGTCCAGAATCCGTGAAGGCCTGCCCTTCCCGCTCGGTGCGACCTGGGATGGTCTGGGGGTAAACTTTGCTCTGTTTTCCGCCAATGCCACCAAGGTTGAGCTGTGCATCTTCGACGATGCCGGTGAAGTCGAACTCGAGCGCATCGAATTGCCCGAGTACACCGACGAGATCTACCACGGCTACTTGCCGGATGCGCACCCGGGCCTGATCTATGGCTACCGTGTTTATGGCCCATACGATCCAGCCAACGGTCACCGTTTCAACCACAACAAATTGCTCATCGACCCGTACGCCAAGCAGTTGGTGGGCGAATTGAAATGGTCGGAAGCGCTGTTCGGCTACACCATCGGCCATCCGGACGCCGACCTCAGTTTCGATGAACGCGACAGTGCGCCGTTCGTGCCCAAGTGCAAGGTCATCGACCCGGCGCACACCTGGGGTAACGACCACCGCGTCAGCGTGCCATGGGACAAGACGATCATTTATGAAACCCACGTGCGCGGCATCAGCATGCGTCACCCCTCCGTGCCGGAAAACGTACGCGGGACCTTTGCCGGCCTGATGGTCGATGATGTGCTGGAACACGTTCGCAAGCTCGGCGTGTCGACGGTTGAATTGTTGCCGATCCATGCCTTCGTCAATGACCAGCATTTGCTGCAAAAAGGCATGACCAACTACTGGGGCTACAACAGCATCGCCTTCTTCGCCCCGGACCCGCGCTACCTGGCCAGCGGCAAGATTGCCGAGTTCAAGGAAATGGTCGCGCACCTGCACGATGCCAATCTCGAAGTGATCCTCGATGTGGTCTACAACCACACCGCCGAGGGCAACGAGCAAGGCCCGACCCTGTCGATGCGCGGGATCGACAACGCCTCGTACTACCGCCTGATGCCCGACGACAAGCGCTACTACATCAACGATTCCGGGACCGGCAACACCCTCGACCTGAGCCATCCATGCGTGCTGCAAATGGTCACCGACTCGTTGCGCTACTGGGCCAGCGAGATGCACGTCGACGGTTTCCGCTTCGATCTGGCGACCATTCTCGGGCGTTATCACGACGGTTTCGACGAGCGTCACAGCTTCCTCGTCGCCTGCCGTCAGGACCCGGTGCTGCGCCAGGTGAAAATGATTGCCGAGCCGTGGGATTGCGGTCCCGGTGGTTATCAGGTGGGCAACTTCCCGCCGGGCTGGGTCGAGTGGAACGACAAGTTCCGCGACACCGTTCGCGCGTTCTGGAAAGGTGACGACGGCCAGCTCGCCGACTTCGCCAGCCGCATGACCGCGTCGGGAGAAATGTTCAATCAACGCGGGCGCCGGCCTTACGCTTCGGTGAACTTCGTCACCGCGCACGACGGTTTCACCCTCAACGATCTGGTCTCGTACAACGACAAGCACAACGAAGCCAACGACGAAAACAATCAGGACGGCAGCAACAACAACCTGTCCTGGAATCACGGCGTCGAAGGCCCGACCGACGATGCGGAAATCAACGCCCTGCGCCACCGGCAGATGCGCAATTTCTTCGCCACGTTGCTGCTGGCCCAAGGCACGCCGATGATCGTCGCCGGCGATGAGTTCGCCCGCACCCAGGACGGCAACAACAATGCCTATTGCCAGGACAGCGAGATCGGCTGGGTCAACTGGGACCTGAGCGAGGACGGCAAGGCCCTGCTGAAGTTCGTCAAGCGCCTGATCAAGCTGCGTCTGGCCTACCCGATCCTGCGCCGTGGGCGGTTCCTGGTCGGCGAGTACAACGAGGACATCGGCGTCAAGGACGTCACCTGGCTGGCGCCGGACGCCACCGAGATGACCACCGAGCACTGGCATGACGCACACAACCGCTGCCTGGGCATGCTGCTTGATGGTCGCGCGCAGGAGACCGGGATTCGCCGCAAGGGTGGCGATGCGACGCTGTTGCTGGTGGTCAACGCGCACCACGACATCGTCAACTTCGTCTTGCCGGAAGTACCGGATGGCGGCTTCTGGACGTGCATGGTCGATACCAATCAACCGGCGATTCGCGGCCAGGAACGCTTCGAATTCGGCCACGAATACTCGGTGACCGGGCGCTCGTTGCTGCTGTTCGAACTGCAACGCGACGAAGAAGAGTGATATGGACCTGCAAAGCTATCTGGCCCGACGTGCGCCGGATTACGTTGCCACCGCCGCCCTTGGCCAATGCCTGCGGGCAATGGTCGAGGCTGGACTGGATCGCCTGCCGCTGCCCGGCAGCGGTCACACGCTGGAGCGTTTTCAGCGTCTGGCGGCGGTCGGCGGGCATGATCTGGGGCTGTGCAAGCTATATGAGGGGCACACCGACGCGCTGGCCATCATCGAACAACTGGGGGGCACCCCGACACCCGGCAGCACCTGGGGCATGTGGGCGGCAGAGCCGCCGCAGGCACGCGTCAGGGTCAGCCCGGCCGGGCACATGGTCAATCTCAATGGGCGCAAGGCCTGGTGTTCCGGCGCGGCGGTGCTCAGCCATGCCCTGCTCACGGCATGGGACGCGGACGATCAGCAGCAACTGGTTGCGGTGGCCCTCGACCAACCCGGCGTGACCATCACCGAGCACGGCTGGCAAGCCGTGGGCATGGGTGCCACCGGCAGCGTCGAGGTGGTGTTCGAGAACGCCGAAGCCCAGGCCATCGGCGATCCCGGCGACTACCTGCAACGGCCGGGTTTCTGGCAAGGCGGGATCGGCATTGCGGCGTGCTGGTACGGCGCGGCGCGGCAGATCGGCGAGCGCTTGCGCCAACACTGTGCCGAACGCGATGAACCGCACGCACTGGCGCACCTCGGTGCGGTCGACAGCGCCTTGCAGGCCGCCGCCGATGTGCTGCGCTTCAGCGCTTTGCAAATCGACGCCCAGCCCGAAGCCGACGCTGAACTGCTGGCGCGGCGTGCGCGGGCGGTGGTCGAACAGTCCGCCGAACAGGTCTTGCGTGACACCGGCCGAGCGCTCGGTGCCGGACCGTTTTGTCAGGATCGCCGTTTTGCCCATCTGGTGGCCGACCTGCCGGTGTTCCTGCGTCAGAGTCATGCCGAGCGCGATCTTGCCGCGCTCGGGCAAAGGGTCGCGCAGCAGCCCGGCGAGGTCTGGGCACTATGAAAGCCAACCCGATTGTCGGCCAGGGCACCTCGCTGCATCAGTGGCAAAATTCGCGGCGCCTGGCGGAGTTGCCGGTGATTGATGTGCTTGGTCTGGTGCCGCCCGGCGCACGAGCCGTCATTGTCGCGCCGCATCCGGATGATGAAGTGCTCGGGTGCGGCGGGCTGATGCAACTGCTCGCCGCCGCCGGACGGCCGATGCAACTGATCTCGGTCACCGACGGCAGCGCCAGCCACCCCGGCTCGACGCTCTGGCCGGTTGAACGTCTGAGCGTAGTGCGCCCGCAGGAGTCCGCCGAAGCCTTGCGCCGTCTCGGTTTGCCGATGCACAGCCTGAAATGG
>NZ_JBUDGD010000078.1:0-20402 GCF_055484735.1 Pseudomonas sp. 15C
CGGGTCGTTAGCCAGGTCTTCGCGACCGATGATCAACATGAAGCGTTTGAAGATCGCATCGCCGTTGGCGCCAATCTGCACATGCTTGCCATCGGCGCTGGTGTGAATGGAGGACGGCGTGATGCCCGGCATGATATTGCCGCTGCGCTCGCGGATGAAGCCGAACACATCGAACTCCGGCACCATGCTTTCCATCATCGCGAAAATCGCTTCATACAGTGCGACATCGACGACCTGGCCAAGTCCGCCGTTGACTTCGCGGTGCCGCAGCGCCATCAGCGCGCCGATCACGCCCCACAGCGCAGCAATCGAATCGCCGATGGAAATCCCGGTACGCACGGGCGGCCGGTCTTCGAAACCGGTGATGTAACGCAAACCGCCCATCGATTCGCCGACCGCGCCGAAACCGGGCTGGTCTTTCATCGGCCCGGTCTGACCGAAACCGGACAGGCGCACCATCACCAGTTTCGGGTTCAGCGCGTGCAGGGTTTCCCAGCTCAGGCCAAGCTTTTCCAGTACACCGGGGCGGAAATTCTCGATGAGGATGTCCGCTTCACTGAGGAGTTTTTTCAGGATCGCCAAACCGTCAGGATGCTTGAGATTCAGCGTCAGCGATTTCTTGTTGCGCGCCTGGACAAACCACCACAGCGAGGTGCCTTCATACAACTTTCGCCATTTGCGCAGGGGGTCGCCACCGTCGGGCGATTCGATCTTGATCACTTCGGCGCCGAACTCGCCGCAAATTCGCGAGGCAAACGGCCCGGCAATCAATGTTCCCAATTCAATGACTTTCAGACCCGAGAGCGGTTTGCTGGTGAACGGCATGCGAAATCCTGTAGGACAAGGCTGAGCGGATACAGCGTTTTAACATAGCCGGCCGTCAGACGCCGCAGCTTGATCGCCATCAACTCGATGATTGCCCACGGCATCGGTTAGACTTGCCGACTTTCCTCGTATCAAGAAGCCCGTTCATGGCCCAGCCGTCCACTACCTATAAATTCGAACTGAACCTCACCGACCTCGACCGCGGAGTCTACGAGAGCGTCAAGCAGACCATCGCCCGTCACCCTTCGGAAACCGAAGAACGCATGACCGTGCGCCTGCTGGCCTACGCCCTCTGGTACAACGAGCAGTTGTCGTTTGGCCGTGGTTTGTCGGACGTGGATGAACCGGCCTTGTGGGAAAAGAGCCTGGACGACCGCGTTCTGCACTGGATCGAAGTCGGTCAGCCGGACGTCGATCGCCTGACCTGGTGCTCGCGTCGCACCGAGCGCACCAGCCTGCTGGCCTACGGCAGTCTGCGTGTTTGGGAAACCAAGGTGATCCCGGCGATCAAGAACCTGAAAAACGTCAACATCGCCGCCGTCCCGCAAGAAGTGCTGGAAACCCTGGCAAAGGACATGCCCCGCGTTATCAAGTGGGACGTGATGATCAGCGAAGGCACGGTCTTCGTTACCGACGACCGTGGTCAGCACGAAGTCCAGTTGCAATGGCTGCAAGGTGAGCGCGGCTGATCCCGCGCCTACACCGGAATAATCCCACGTAACCAAGAGAAGTCTCCGTCACCCCATGCGCATCGAACCTCGTCAACTGCCCGCCACGCTGCCCTTTCTGGGTGATCTGCCACCGCTACTGACCCGCCTGTACGCGGCGCGGGGCGTGCAGTCCGAGGCCGAGCTGGACAAGAGCCTGGCGCGGTTGATTCCGTACCAGCAACTCAAGGGTATCGATGCCGCCGTCGACCTGCTGGTGACCGCGCTGGAGCAACGCCAGCGCATCCTCATCGTCGGCGACTTCGATGCGGACGGCGCGACGGCCAGCACCGTTGGCGTGCTGGGCTTGCGTCTGCTGGGTGCGGCCCATGTTGATTACCTGGTGCCGAACCGTTTCGAATATGGCTACGGCCTGACCCCGGAAATCGTCGACGTCGCGCTGACCCGCGAGCCGCAATTGCTCATCACCGTCGACAACGGCATCTCCAGTGTCGAAGGTGTCGCCGCAGCGAAACGCGCCGGCCTGAAAGTGCTGATCACCGACCATCACTTGCCCGGCGATGAGTTGCCGCAGGCCGATGCGCTGGTCAACCCGAACCAGCCGGGCTGCGAATTTCCGAGCAAGGCGCTGGCCGGTGTCGGCGTGATCTTTTACGTGCTGATGGCGTTGCGTGCGCGCCTGCGCAGCCTCGGCTGGTACGAGAGCAAGGCGCAACCGAACATCGGCGAACTGCTCGATCTGGTGGCGCTGGGCAGCGTCGCCGACGTGGTGCCGCTGGACGCCAACAACCGCATTCTGGTGCATCAGGGACTCGAGCGAATTCGCGCCGGCCGCGCCCGGCCGGGGATCAAAGCGATTCTGGAAGTCGCCAAGCGTGACGCCGCGCGTATCACTTCTACGGATCTGGGCTTTATTGTCGGCCCGCGTCTCAACGCGGCCGGGCGTCTGGATGACATGAGCCTGGGCATCGAATGCCTGCTCACCAGCGATGCCAATCTGGCCCGGGAAATGGCCGCGCAACTGGACGGCATGAACCAGGACCGTAAATCCATCGAGCAAGGCATGCAGCGTGAAGCGCTGGCGCAGCTCAAGGACCTGCCGGTGGAGTCGATGCCGTTTGGTCTGTGCCTGTTCGATCCGGAGTGGCACCAAGGCGTGATCGGCATCCTCGCCTCGCGAATGAAAGAACGTTATTTCCGCCCGACCATCGCTTTTGCCGATGCCGGCGACGGCCTGCTAAAGGGCTCGGGGCGTTCGGTGCAGGGTTTCCATATTCGCGATGCGCTAAGTGTGGTCGCCGCGCAGCATCCAAACCTGATCGCCAAATACGGCGGTCACGCGATGGCCGCCGGTCTGACTTTGGCGCAGGAGAATTTTCCGTTGTTCGCCGAGGCCTTCGACGCCGAAGTGCGCCGGCAACTTCGCGAAGACGACCTGACCGGGCGCATGCTCACCGATGGCACCCTGGCGGTCGAGGAATTCCACCTCGAACTGGCCCGCGCGTTGCGCCATGCGGGGCCGTGGGGACAGCACTTTCCGGAACCGGTGTTTCATGGCGTGTTCCAGTTGGTCGAACAGCGCGTGGTTGGCGAGCGGCATTTGAAAGTGGTGCTGAAAAGCGAATGTGGCTCGGTGAAACTCGATGGCATTGCGTTTGGTATTGATCGGGATGTCTGGCCGAATCCGACGATTCAGTGGGTGGAACTGGCTTATAAGCTCGACGTGAACGAGTTTCGTGGCAATGAGACTGTGCAGTTGATGATTGCCCATATCGAACCGCGTTAAAGCCAATCGCGAGCAGGCTCACTCCTGCAGGTCCGGTGTTGTCCTTGGCGGAGCGTGCCTGCTCGCGAAAGCTTCACATACTGAATCACTCTGAACCCTGCTTCTTCCCGCGTTGTCGACTAGGCTCTAAGCACTGCTTGATTGGCCTTGTGACGTCTTGTCGATTTTTTGCCCGCGGGGGCGGGTGCTGCACCTTTTTTCTGTCACTCGTCGACTTTTCAAACAGAACCCTGGAGCCTGCCCACTGATTCGAGAGGTGCCCCATGAGTCTGCTGCTTGAACCTTTTACCCTGCGCCAACTGACCCTGCCCAACCGCATCGCCGTCTCGCCGATGTGCCAGTACTCAAGCGTCGACGGCCTGGCCAACGACTGGCACCTGGTGCACCTGGGCAGTCGCGCGGTGGGCGGTGCCGGTCTGGTGTTTACAGAAGCCACGGCGGTTACGGCCGACGGGCGGATCACCGCCGAAGACCTTGGCCTGTGGAACGACGAACAGATCGAACCGCTGCAACGCATCACCCGCTTCATCACTTCTCAAGGCGCAGTCGCCGGCGTTCAATTGGCCCACGCCGGACGCAAGGCCAGCACCCATCGGCCGTGGATCGGCAAGCACGGCAGCGTCAAACCCGAAGAAGGTGGCTGGACCCCGGTCGGGCCGTCGCCGATCGCTTTCGATCCACAGCACACGCAACCCAAACAACTGGATGAAGGGCAGATCGCCGCCGTCATTCAAGCCTTCGTCGATGCCGCCAAACGCGCATTGACGGCGGGTTTCAGCGTGGTCGAGGTGCATGCTGCGCACGGTTATCTGCTGCACCAGTTTCTCTCGCCGCTGAGTAATCAGCGCCAGGATCAGTACGGCGGGTCGTTCGAAAATCGTATCCGGCTGGTGTTGCAAGTCACCGAAGCGGTGCGGGCGGTGTGGCCGGAAGAGCTGCCGGTGTTTGTTAGGGTGTCCGCCACCGACTGGGTGGAAGACGGCTGGAACCCGGATGAAACCGTGGAGCTGGCGCGGCGCCTGCATACGCTGGGGGCCGATCTGATTGATGTGTCCTCGGGCGGTACGGCGGCCAATGCGGAGATTCCAGTCGGGCCGGGTTATCAAACGCGTTTTGCCGAGCGGGTGCGTAAAGAGTCAGGCATTGCCACTGGCACCGTAGGCATGATTACCGAGCCGGCGCAGGCCGAGCATATTTTGCGTACCTGTCAGGCCGATATCATTTTCCTTGCCCGGGAATTGCTGCGTGATCCGTACTGGCCGCTGCATGCCGATGATGATCTGGGCGGGCGCAAAGCGGTGTGGCCGGCGCAGTATCAACGCGCGACGCACCGGGATCAGCCGATTCATGAGTCTGATTTGCGAGATTGATTGAGGCAGAAAAGCAAAAGCCCCGAGCCGGTGAGGGTCGGGGCTTTTTGGTGACTGAAAATCATCGGTGCCTGGTCTGGCGCTATCGCGAGCACGCTCACTCCTACAGTTTGAAATGCGATCCCCTGTAGGAGTGAGCCTGCTCGCGATGAGGCCCGAACTGGCGCCTCAAATCCTCAAGGATATTTGCGCTTGTCCGGCGCCGGCGGGAAGTACTGGTACAACCAGGTCTCGCTCAACGTGCGGTCATTGGTGCGGATAAACAGGCGCAGTTCCACCGGCTCGACGCTGTCACTGGTCGGGTACCAGTCGAACAGGATCCGGTAACCCTTGATGTCATCCAGCACCAGCACGCTGAAGTCCTGCACCTTGCCGTTCGAACAGGTCACCACCGGTTCGATCCCGGTGCCCTGCGGCAAGCGCTCGAGACCGCCGCCGGTGAAGTCCACGGCAAAGCGTCGCGCCCACACCTTCGGGTAATGCTCGCCCGGTGCCCAGCCCTCTGTGAAACCACCCATACCGGAACGAGTCGCGTGCACCCGTGCCAACGGCGTGCCCACGGGCGGCAAGGCGCTCCAGTAGAGCTTGTAGCCATAATTCAGCGAATCGCCGGCGGCCACCGGTTTTTTCGGCGTCCAGAACGCCACGATGTTGTCCAGCGTCTCGCCGGTGGTAGGGATTTCCAGCAAGTCGATCGAGCCTTCGCCCCACGGGGTAGTCGGTTCGACCCACAGGCTTGGACGTTTGCTATACCAGTCGACGGTGTCCTGATAATTGGCGAATTCGTGGTCGGTCTGCACCAGGCCGAAGCCCTTCGGATCCTTGTCGGCAAAGGCGTTGAATTGCAGGGTGGCCGGGTTGTTCAGCGGGCGGCAGATCCACTCGCCGTTGCCGCGCCACATGGCCAGGCGATCCGAGTCGTGGATTTGCGGATGAATGGTGTCGCACATGCGCCGCTCGTGGGTGCCACAGCTGAACATGCTGGTCATCGGCGAAATGCCCAACTGTTCAATGGCGGTACGCGCATTGATGTGCGCGTCGATTTCCATCACCACGCGTTCGGCCTGGCAATCGATATCAAAGCGATAGGCACCGGTGGCGCTCGGCGAGTCGAGCAAGGCGTAGACCACAAAACGCGTGGCGTTCTTGTCCGGCGTCTCGAACCAGAATTTGGTGAAGTCGGGGAATTCTTCGCGTTTCCTGGCGTAGGTGTCGATCGCCAGCCCGCGCGCCGAGAGGCCATATTGGCCAGTCGCATCGACGGCACGGAAATAACTGGCGCCGAGAAAAGACACCACGTCATGCCGATCAAGTTCCGGTGCCTTGAACAGTTTGAACCCGGCAAAACCCAGATCGCCTTTCAACTGCTGGGTGTCGACCGAGGTGTTCTCGTAGTTGAACAGCGCCGGACGGAAATGCACCTCGCGCGCCATGCGCGTTTTCGGATCAACGCTGTACATACGCACCGGCTGGCGGAAACCCATGCCGACGTGGAAGAACTGCACGTCCAGCTGGCCCTTGTTTTCCTTCCACAGGGAGTGCTCGCCGTCGTAGCGGATCGCGTTGAAATTCTGCGGCGTCATCGTCGCCAGGGTGGGCGGCAACACCTGTTTCGTATCCTGATAGGCGCTGCCGGCCAGTTGCTTGGCCTGACGTTTGAGCGCTTCGAAATCGAACGCCTGCGCCTCGCCATCGGCGGCGCCGCCATTGGCCGCCCAGGCACGGGTGGCCAGCAGGCCAGTGGCCGAAAGACCGGTGTAGGCCGCAATGGCCATGGACGCTTTGAGCAAATTCCTGCGATGCATATATACAACCTGTCGTGTGCAATCCCGTGCCGTTCCTGGCACGTAGCGGATCGGAAATTACGGTTCGGTCATGCCTTCGGCCAAACGCAACGGACTATAAACAGATGCCCGCTAGCTTAATCGGTTCGATTGTCGAGCAAAAAGCCTTGTTTGCAAGGCATCAGCTGGCAATGAAACAAGACATGTCTGTAATTTTTCTGACAGGGCCCTCTGATTTAGAGGGCATAACTGCTTTTTTCGATTAATTACTCTAAAAACTGCTTTTCAGCGCCGATTTAATTCCTATTCTATGGGCAAGACCGGATACAAGCCTTCGTGTCGGCGGGGCACACGACACTGCTCAAAAGAGGCAGGGCGATGTGAGGTTCAGCAGTTTCTTGACTCATCAGAGAAGGACATCGTCCATGGCAAAAATACACGGCATCACCGAAATGTTAGGGATCTTTCCATGCTTGGGTGGCGGGCGCAGAAGACGCCGGCTCAGTTCGGAAGAATTGAAACTGGTCGAGCGTTATCGAGAGCTTTCCGAGAATGACCGGATTGCGATGAGGTATCTGGTGGATGCGATGCGGAGTGTTTCGCGGTTCTAACGAGAAAAACTGAAAAGGGAGCGGGCTGCAAAGCCCGCCCCCTTTTTCGAAGCGATTAGCCACAGTTCAATGGAGGGCATGCAGGCAGGTTTTGAAGTAGGCGTTTCCTTCGAGTTGAGTGAAGAATTCCTAAATATGTGGCGGTTGCAGATCCCGGTAACAGGTATTACGTTGTTCATACGAGTAATACTCTTGGAGCACCACATGACGACAACCATGACGAGCAAGGGCCAGGTCACTATTCCGAAACCAATACGTGACGCCCTTCAGCTGACGCCGGGCTCGGCCGTTGAGTTCAGTGTCAATGAACAGGGCGAAGTGGTTTTGCACAGTGCCAGACACGCTGGAGAGCAGACAACGGCACCGGATCGATTTGATGCGGTTCGTGGCAAGGCGGACATCAAGTGGCGAACCGATGATTTGATGGCGTTACTTCGGGGTGATGATTGATGGTTCTGGTCGACACCAAGTATTGATCGACGTTCTGGAGGACGATCCTGTTTGGGCTGAATGGTCTATTCAGTAACTCCGGTCGCAGTCATTGATCCATGATCTGGTGATTAACCCAATCGTTTACGCAGAACTGTCGCAGACGTTCTCAACTTTCGAGACCCTGGATGAGGTGGTTAATCAGCTAGGGCTGGTCGTGCAGGAAATTCCGCGGCCTGCTCTTTTTCTGGCCGGCAAGGCGTTTGTACGCTACCGGAAAGTGGGTGGTGGCAAGCAAAACGTGCTGGCGGATTTCTTTATCGGAGCACATGCAGCGGTGAAGAAGCTGCCGTTGTTGACCAGGGATTCCAAGCGGTATCGTAATTACTTCCCCTCGGTCCAGTTGATTACGCCCTCCTGATTATTTAATGGGGGGCTGCCGCAATCGCCAGCAGGCTGGCTCCGGCATTAGAATGCGTTTCCTCTGTGGAAGCCAGCCTGCTGGCGATGCTTGTTTCAGTGCCTGAACATCACATGCCGAACCGTGGTGTAGTCCTCCAGCCCATACATCGACATGTCCTTGCCGTACCCGGACATTTTCTGACCGCCGTGGGGCATTTCGCTGACGAGCATGAAGTGCGTGTTGACCCAGGTGCAGCCGTACTGCAGCCGAGCTGACAGACGATGCGCGCGGCCTGTGTCGGCGGTCCAGACGGAGGAGGCGAGGCCGTAGTCGGAATCGTTGGCCCACTCAAGCGCTTGTGCTTCATCGGTAAATTTGGTCACCGAAACCACTGGACCGAACACTTCACGGCGGACGATTTCGTCATCCTGCTGCACATCAGCCAGCACCGTCGGCTCAAAGAAGAAGCCATTACCTTCGACAGCCTTGCCGCCGGTGATCAACCGGATGTGCGGCTGCGCCACGGCGCGCTCGACGAAAGCGGCGACGCGGTCGCGGTGTTGTGCAGTGATCAGCGGGCCCAGTTCGGTGGAGGGATCATCCTGCATGCCGTGTTTGATCGTGCTGACCGCCGCGCCGAGTTTTTCAACGAATTTGTCGTAAATCCCTTGTTGCGCGTAGATCCGGCACGCGGCGGTGCAGTCCTGCCCGGCATTGTAGAACCCGAAGGTACGAATGCCGTCCACCGCCGCGTCGAGGTCGGCGTCATCGAAGATGATCACCGGCGCCTTGCCACCCAATTCCATATGCAGGCGTTTAACGCTGTCGGCCGTGCTGGAAATGATGTTCGATCCGGTGGCGATCGAACCGGTCAGCGAAACCATGCGTACTTTCGGATGGCTGACCAGTGGACTGCCGACGGTAGCGCCCCGGCCGAACACCAGGTTAAGTACACCGGCTGGGAAAATATCCGACGCCAGTTCGGCCAGACGCAACGCCGTCAGCGGGGTTTGTTCCGACGGCTTGAGCACCACGGTATTACCGGCGGCCAGCGCCGGGGCGATTTTCCAGGCGACCATCATCAGCGGGTAATTCCACGGCGCGATGGAGGCGATCACCCCGACCGGGTCGCGACGGATCATCGAAGTGTGACCGGGCAAATATTCGCCAGCGGCCGAACCGCTCATGCAACGGCTGGCGCCGGCGAAGAAACGGAGCACATCGGCAATCGCCGGGATCTCGTCGTTGAGTGCGGCATTGTAGGGTTTGCCGCAATTGTCGGATTCGAGTTTCGCCAGTTCCTCGCCATGGGCTTCGATGGCGTCGGCGAGTTTGAGCAACAGCCGCGAGCGGTCTTTCGGCGCGGTTTGCGACCACTCGGCAAAAGCGTTGTCGGCGGCGCGCACGGCAGCATCGACCTGGGCTTCGCTGGCTTCATTGACTTCAACCAGCACTTCGCCCAGCGCCGGGTTGAGCACCGATTGCGCAGGGCCTTCGCCGTTGACCAGTTGTCCGTTGATCAAGAGTCGGGTTTGCATGGGTTTGTCCTCTATAGTTCTGCCGAAACCGGTTTGAAAACTGTGGGAGCGAGCCTGCTCGCGAAGGCGGTGTGTCAGGCGACATCACTGCCGGATGTGACGGCCTCTTCGCGAGCAAGCTCACTCCTGACGACGGTCTCGTCGACCGACAACCCGGTCACAAGAGCGTGGTCGATCGGGCGCATCTCGACAACGGCGATGGAAATTTCGCGCTGGGCTAAAGTGTAGATCGGATTTTTCAAGGTCAGACGCGAGCGCGAGCAACATCTCGAAGCACACTCGCACCGCCGTTTCGGGCACTTTCGCACTAGGCTGAGGGCCTTATAGATCCGGTTAACCCCAGTTTGGAGGCGGAACATGAACACCCGTGGATTGCTCGATCAACTGCTCAAATCCGGCCAGGATCTGCTGCAGAACAAGGCTGGCGGTGCATCGAACAAATCGGCTGCCGGCGGGCTGGGGGGCCTGCTCGGCGGCTCGTCAGGCGCCAGCGGTCTCGGCGGCCTGCTCTCCGGCGCAGGCGGAGGCGCACTGGCGGCCGGCGCCATGGGCCTGCTGCTCGGTAACAAAAAAGTGCGCAAGGTCGGCGGCAAAGTCGCCATCTACGGCGGCCTCGCCGCACTCGGCGTGCTGGCCTACAAGGCGTACGGCAACTACAACGCGCAAAAAGGCAGCGCCCCCCAAAACGAACCGCAAACCCTCGACCGCCTGCCACCGGCGCAAGTAGAACAACACAGCCAGGCCATCCTCAAAGCCCTGGTCGCCGCCGCCAAAGCCGACGGCCACATCGACGAGCGCGAGCGCGAATTGATCGAAGGCGAATTCACCAAACTCGACAA
The DNA here is from genome assembly GCF_055484735.1 of Pseudomonas sp. 15C. Lineage (NCBI taxonomy): Bacteria > Pseudomonadati > Pseudomonadota > Gammaproteobacteria > Pseudomonadales > Pseudomonadaceae > Pseudomonas > Pseudomonas sp. 15C. Next base: position 10,254 of record NZ_JBUDGD010000078.1, read on the forward strand.
CGACCAGGAACTGCAACACTGGCTCCACGCCGAACTCAACAAACCCCTCGACCCCACCGACGTCGCCCGCGCGGCGAGCACGCCGGAAATGGCGGCAGAGATGTACATCGCCAGTGTGATGCTGGTGGATGAGGAGAATTTCATGGAGAAGAGCTACCTGGATGAACTGGCGCGGCAGTTGAAGCTGGAGCCGGGGTTGAAGGTGGAGTTGGAGAGGCAGGTGCGGTTGGCGGCCATTTGAAACTTAAGAGATCGCAGCTTGATGCTGCGATTTTTTTGCCTGCGGGTTTGGGAACTAGGCGAAGACTGATTTGTGGGTTGACTCGGTTCCTGATCGCGGGCGGATCCAGGGTTGCGACGGGGTTTTAGAATGAAGAGCGACCATTTGATCGCTCTCTTTGCATCAGAAGAATCAGACTTGCTGCCGCCAAGCGAAGAACGTGATCACTGTGCCTTCATCTTTTCTATTAGAGATTTCTACCTTGTAAGTGCCACCGTCAATGTGACCCTCAACCAGTGCTTTGCGCTCGTTGCCGCTGACTTCGGCGTCCTTCGCCTGCTGCTGATAGAAGTCGATCACATCCGCGTATTTGGTAAAAGTCCTGAGAATGACCTCATATTCATGCTGAGGGCGTCCGGCTATTTTGTCCCAATCACCGTCAATTGGCGTGCCTTCCATACCCGGTGTCGTAAAAACACCGTGAGCGCCGGCGCCAATCAAGTGAGCTTGCTGCGGAAGCAATGGCAGCATCGCTTTGGGAAAATCGGACGGTAATTGAGCCGTTGTCCAGGCTCCCTGTTTCGGCTGAGTCACGATGTACTCAACGTTCGTGATCTTCTGCGCGGCGGCTCGGCGTTCTGGGTCATCACTCTCCGCCCACAGCGCCATCATTGGAGGCAGTTGCTTACTCCAGGGGATCAAAGCATCGGCGTCAGCCTTGCTGGCGCCTTCTAGCTGGAAAATAGTCAGCACGGTTTCCGGCGCATCGTTACACGTCAATGTTTCCTCACGAGACTTGACGGTGCAGTGGCCATTGACCAGTCCTACGGCGAGCAACTGCCCCTTGTCGTCCAGCAGTAATGCGCCTCGCTCAAATCCGTTGTTACCGTCGTCCATGGCAGTGATCATTTTTCTGCCGGGAGGTACACCATCAACAAACGTCGACATTTCCGAATCGAGCGCTTCAAGAACCTGCTGCACAATCATCGTATTGTCATTGGTGTAACTTCCGATTTGGTACCCAAAAAAATCAACGAGTGCAGAGCGAACCGCCGGGTCTTGGTTGAGCTTGTGACCCCTTTCTGGAGTGGCTTCGTTTGTGAGCAACAAGGCAGTTGTGCCGTCGGGACGTTGTTCGGATCGTAGTGACAGCGCGATTGCGCTTAGGGAAAAGGTAAGGGCTAGAAGCAAGGTGAGGGTGCGGCTCACGTGTTTCAAGATAACAGTCCTTTGGTTGTTTAATCCGTGGGGTGGTCGTAAAGATTTGAGCTAATGATTATGCGTTTAGCATAATTTTTTCTTTTTTTAATTATTCTGGATTGGGCAGTTAAGTTAACAGTCGCCTTGCAGATCTCGGTGTCGCGCCTGCGCTTATCAGGCGGCCCAGTGAACTTTTACGTACAGCTAATCAATCAAGGCTTCCAAAATTCAATGCCTTCCATATGGCGCTCTATGTCATCCATGTCATCCTCACCAAGCGTTGAGTCAAAATTTTTGCTGATAAGTGTTCTGATTTTGGCTAGTCGCTGAGTTACGTGTCCTTCGTCAATGAACTCAGTTGTAGCTTTACGGTATTCTTCAATCGGTTTGTCGCTATAGTAGCTTCCCATCTTGTGTAGGGAAATCAAGATGAATTCAATGGTTGCGAGTGCTTCCAGAGCATCTTCGCCAGTCAGTGTGATTGACTTGTTTTTTTCTAACATTATTTTCTCCGATTGAAAGTTGGATTTGCTAATCTTAAGTTCCCTTTAATAGTCAACTCCATAGTTCCATATCTGGGGTTTTTTACCCATTCCAGCTGCGAGTCAGGTACGTCGGTCTCAATGTAGTCTCTACCGCGACCCCTGCCAATTTGGTATTTTTCTTCAGCTTCAAGTTGGCTCAACGGCTTCTTGTTGGCGGGTTCGACGTAGACGCGATTGTTATCTTGAGCCTGGATTACACCGTCACTTTCAATACCAGTAGAGCCCTTTCTATTAGTGTAATGCCGGACACGCGTAGTACTTTCTCCGCGTGGGACGGGAGCGGGTGCTGCTGGTTCACCTTCGTTGACCTTCGCTTTTTCTGTAGGATCACCGATTTTGCCCGCAGATTTAGCTTTCTTCTGCGGGCACTCACTGCTCAACCCCAACGGATCCACCCACCCCGTAGGGTTAGGCACGTACTGGTAGCTATTCAGCCCACCTGCAAGCTTGATCGGATCCGGCGTCAAGAACCGTCCAGTCCCCGGATTGTAGTAGCGGTGGCGGTTGTAATGTAACCCTGTCTCGGCGTCGAAATACTGACCCTGGAAGCGCAGCGGGTTATCGATTTCGTTGATGTCCAGCGCGGCGAGGTTGCCATAGGCGCGGTACTTCGCCGACCACATGATTTCGCCGCTGTAGTCGGTCAGTTCTTGCGGCGTGCCGAGGTGGTCGAGTTGGTAGTAGAACGGGGCCGCTTTTAATGGGCCTTCGCCGTCGAGCATTGCCAGCGGGCGGAAGCTGCCAGGTTCGTAGATGTAGCTGCGGTAGCGGTTCTCGGCGCTTTCAGCGATGAGGCGTTCGCCTTGCCACAGAAACTCGGTGGTGTGACCGTCGACTGACTTTTCAATGCGGCGGCCAAAGGCGTCGTATTTGTAGGTCGCTGTGCTGCCGCCCGGCAGGCTGACGCCGATCAGGCGGTGCTGGCAATCGTAGCGGTATTCGGTGATGAGTTTTTGTCCGGCGCCGCGACGTTCGCGGATCAGATTGCCGTAGGCGTCGTAGTCATAGTGGCGGTCGCCTTGCATCAGCAGGCGATTGCCTTTGACGTTGGCGAGATTCGCAACGGGCAGGTCATTTTGTCCGAGCAGGTTGCCCGCCGGGTCGTGGGCGAAGCTCTCTGGCGTGGCGCCACGCACGCTAATCAATCGGTCGAGCGGATCGTAGTGAAAGCTGCGGTTGCCTTTGCGGCTGTCGTCAACTCCGGCGAGGTTGCCGTTGGCGTCGTAGTTGTAGCGACGCTGGAACAGGTCTTTGTCGCGCTGGCTGACGTTGTGTGCCTGAAGTCGGCCCTGTTCATCGTATTGATATTGACTCAGCAACAGACCTTGCTGGCGCTGTTGTTCGCGACCGGCGCTGAACTGGTGGCTGGTCAGGCGAGAGCCGTTGAGGTCAATGCTGCTCAGGCGACCACCAGACAGGTGGCGGTAATCGAGCGTACTGCCATCGGGGAGACGGCAGTGGCTTAGTTGCCCAACGCTGTCGTACTCATAACGCGTAGTACTCCAGCCCTGATGTTCGGTGATCAAACGATCCTGCACGTCGTATTCGTAGGCGAGCGGCCAATGGCCGTCCTCGACGTTTACCAGGCGACCCAAAGCGTCGTAGCTGTAATGAATCTGCTCGCCATCTGGCACGGTTTTGACCAGTAGACGACCCGCGGCATCGCGCTGGTATTCGGTGACCAGTTCGCTGCCGTCGTCGCCGAACTCGGTTTTCTTCAACAGTTGGCCGTTGAGGTCGTACTCGTAGGCAGTCCGACGACCGTCAAAACCGGTTTCCTGTTGGATCAGGCCGTTCGGGTAGTAATCGAGTTGATAGCGTTCACCGCGCTCGTTTTCGATCTCGGTGAGGTTGAGTTGCGAATTGTCGTAGCGATAGCGCAGTTGGCTGCCATCCGGATTGATCCGGCGGCTGACGAGATGCAGATTGTCGGCGTATTCGTAACGGGTGATACGGCCGAGTTCGTCGCGTTCGGCGGTGACGCGGCCATACGGATTGTAGGTAAACGCGCGTGTGGCACCGCCGGGCAGGGTGACTTGGGTCAGGCGGTCAACGGCATCCCATTGGTAATGAGTGATCGCACCGAATTCGTCCTGGCGAGTGATTTGCCGGCCGAGCACATCGTAGCGGTACTTGCGTTGACCGCCGTCCGGCAGGCGCTCTTCCAACAACTGGCCGAGGTTATTCCAGCCCAATTGATGACGACTACCGTCGGGGTGGCGGATTTCCAGCAAGCGCCCTTGGCGATCATAGCTGTAGAAGGTCTCGTTGCCATCAGGATCGGTTTGTTGGGTGATGTCGCCCTGTCGGTTGCGCTCGTATTTCCAGCGCGCCTTGCCGCGCTGGACATCAATAAGTTGGCCGTTGAAGTAGTTGTAACGCGTCGGAACGTCTTCCGGAGGAATCACCGCAACCAAGCGTCCGGCATCGCTGTACTGATACTCGGTGATCGCACCCATGGGATCTTTAATAGCGATCAGTCGACCCTGATCGTCATAAGCATTCTGGGTTTCACCTCCGTCGGGCGCGGTCTCACTGACCAAGCGTGCATTTTTGTCATGCACATAGACCAATTCGCTACCGTCAGCGTTATAGACGGTGACTGAGCCTTTGTCGTCCCACTCGTACCGCGCTTCCATTTGCGCATAGTTGGCCCAGTGACGTACGCAGCGGGAGAGCTTGCCTTCTCGTTCCCACTCCCAGAAGAAGCTGGCGCCCCCTGCCATCTGCCGTTCGAGAATGACATGTTGATCGTTGTAGCGGTAATGCTCGGTTTCGCCGACCGCATTGGTAGAGGAGATGAGCTGATTGACGGTGTTGTATCGGTAGGTGACGAGGGTCTGAATCGTCAGCCATGGATCCTGGCGTTCGCCGCGCTCGTTATATTCGGAACGTTGTTGCTGTTGATCGACAGCAACAATGTGTCTGCCTTCGTAACGCAGTAGCAGGGCGCGGCCTGCGCCGTTATCTATTCGTTGGATACGGTCAACGAAGTCATAACTGATATGCAGTCGGTTTTCGTAAGCATCGCTGATTGTGGTCAGACGCCCGGCACGGAAATGGTAAAAGCGCGTTCTTTCCCCGGCCTGGGTCAAAATGAGTTCGCCGGGTTCATTGCCCAGATAAATCGCTGCCTGAGCCAGACTGTTGGTGATGGCCGGGCGCTGTTCAGTTGGCATCGGGAAGCGTGTCTGGCGATTCTCGTTATCTGTCCACAGCACACCTTCATCGTCGAGCTGCAAACGATGGGACAGTGAATGGCTCCAGCCATGGCCGAGGCGACTGTCGACCTCTACCGCACTGCTGCGATACAGGCGCGTCCACTCAAATGGCAGCAGGCCGCCCAGTCCGCCATCGGTGAGAGTCAGCAATTCTTCGCCCGTCACCATCGACACCGGTTCGCCGTTGGAACAGGTTTTATCGACGCATTGTGCGGGTTCGTCGGCTGGGTTTTTCGATTGCTTGGGCGCGTTGTCAGTCGGCTCTACCTGCTCGATGCGTGAGGCCGGCTCATCTTTTTTACGCGTCTGAATCTGCGCATCGGATTCCACTTTTCCGCCAGTAACCGGTGGCTTGCTTTTCGGAGCAGTGGCAGTTTCGGCAGGTTTGGGAGGTGCAATCTGAACATCCGCCTTGCGTGCCGGATTGAATTTCGAATCACCATTGAGCAACAACGGTTTTGATGCTTCGGTGTGCGGCGTCGCCTTGGACTTGCTGACTTTCATCAGCATTCCGGTGAAGTCTTCAATCAGCTTTATGACTTTGCCGCTGCTTTGCACCCCTTTGACGGCTTTTGTACCCACGCGTACGGCCAAGCCAAGACCACCGGTCAATACAACGCCGATCAGAATGTTCAGCAAGAACTCAGTCGACATTTGCGCCAGCACTTCGGTACAGGTCTGCGGCGGCAGCATCTTCACCCAGGCCACGATCGCAGCGACATATATCCACATGAGCGGTTCATCGCTAGCGATCAACAAAGCGGTGTGAATCGCGTCGGCAGAGGCGTCGTAGATCTTCTTGATCTGCTCTTCCGTGAAAAAGTTTTTCAGTTTTTCGTAGTTTTCACGCGGATGAGCGATGAGGTCGTAAAGACTTTTGATATCGCCCCACAGGCCCATGATCGCTTTCATGAAGCCTTCCCACGCGGCTTCCAGCTCTTGCAATGCGCGACCACCGAGGGATGCATCGGTATGTGTCTGCCAGAGCGGCAGGAAGCTGGTGCTCCATTCGGTTTGTAGCCAGCCGCCCAGCTCGCCGATCACGCCTTGATACGAGTTGAACAGGCTATTGATCTGTGCCGGCGTGGGATTGGGGAAGAAAGTAATTTTGTATTGTTGATTGGGTTTGAGCCCGGAGACTTCAAGAATCCCTGTTGCGCCGATGGTTTTGTTAATGGTCGGGCCGACGTCGTTTTTGCCGATGAAGCGGCCATCAACGACGGGCGTCAACTGAACTGGAGTATTGCCAATCGGCACGAAGCGCGCGGACTCGAAGCTATGAACCAGGACGAGTTTGCCGTTCGCGGGGCAGTTGGCATAAAGGGTATTTTCCTTTTTGCTGTCCTTGTCCGCCGTGCCGACTTCGTCGCCGACTTTGAACTGTTGTTCTGCGTCCAGAATTCCGCCGTACCAGGCTTCGGCATGCTCGCGATAGTCCTTCAGGCATTTCTTGAAATCGTTGATGATGGCCTGAGCATCAGGTTGTTTTGCTGTGAGGCCGCCAACGATCCCACCCATCAAAATGCTCATACCACTACCTCTTTTTCCAGATAGGCTTTCAACAGCCCGCTAAAGTTTTCTTCCGTGAGCGGCGTGCGCTTAACAAAGCGCGCCACTTTTTGTTTCAGGTTCGATTCGGGGAAGGAGAAATACAGATCGGCGTGTTCTTCCTGCAACCACTGCAGCATGTTGCCGATAACGGTCGATGGATTCTTTTCCATTAATCCATCCAGCAACGCCTTCGGCACCTCCCACCACGGCCAATCCCGCACCTTCGGCACAACCCGCGTCCCAACCTTCAGCGCCTGCCCATTAATCAGATACCGCTCAAACACCGGCAGCACTTCCCCGGCCTTTTCCCCTAGGCCGTGCAGAATCGGGTAGATATGCCGCCCATCCCAGAACCGGAAAAACACCTCGGTGCCATCCGGCATCTTCACCTGCGTCAGGCTGCGCAGATGTTCGAACACTTCGTTCGGCGCTGAACGCGATACCGCCAGCCAGCCCCAGTCCAGCGCATCGGTTTCGGCGATCCAGGGCAGGAAGGCGGAGTTGGACTTGAGCTCAGTGACGTAGGGCATCACCGGTTGCCAGGTGGAGTAGGGCGTGCCGCCCCAGATCGGCAGAAGCTGGGCGGTGGGCTCGGTCAGGTACAGGGTTTTCAGGGCGTCGGCGTCGCTGGCGGCGCTGATGATCAGATACAGGCGCTCGCCGTTTTGTAGCGGCTGTTGCGCCAGCCAGTCCTTGGGTGTGATTCGATCAGATGGCACAGGCACCTGCCTTGCATTTCTCGCATTCTTCGCAGAACGGCGCATTGCGTTTGAGGGTGTTGATTTGCGCCGGGGTCAGGACCAGACCAGCCTTGTCGGCATCCGCCTGTTTCAGCACGCCGGGCATCAACGGTGCGGCGCCCGTACCAACGCCGGGGCTACCGCCGGAGTTCATGTTGATCACCGGCCCGCTCATGGTTACGCCGCCGGCGTCGATCTTGATGAAGCTGCCGCCACCGACCAGGGTCAGTTCCGCGCCGGCTTCCATCACCACTTTCATGCCACTGCTGAGGTGGATTTCCTGACCCGCGTCGATGAACTGGCCGGTGCCGATCTTGATGTGCTGGTTCACGCCCACTGTGAGGTGGTCGTTGGCGCGGGTTTCGACTTTGCGGTCGGCGTAGACGGTGTGGTGTTCTTCGGCCTTGAATTCGCTGTAGCTGTTTTGCTCGACGGTGTCGTGGCGTTCGTTGCCGACGCGGATTTTCTGGTCGTGCTCGATGTTCTCGTCCCAGTCGCGCTGGGCGTGCAGGTAGATTTGTTCCTGACCTTTTTTGTCTTCGATGCGCAGTTCGTTGTAGCCGCCACCGCCCATTGAGCTGAGGGTCTTGAAGGTGCTGCGGGTCTTGTTCGTCGGCAGGGCGTAGGGAACGGTGTTTTCCTTGTGGTACAGGCAGCCGCTGATTAGCGGTTGATCGGGATCGCCTTCAAGGAACGTGACCAGCACTTCCATGCCGATGCGCGGGATGGCGATGCCGCCGTACTGAGCGCCGGCCCAGGCGCTGGAGACGCGCAGCCAGCAGCTGGTTTTGTCGTCGGCCTGGCCTTCTCGATCCCAGTGGAACTGGACTTTGACCCGGCCGTATTCGTCGCAGTGGATTTCTTCGCCTTTCGGGCCGGTGACCACGGCGCTCTGGCTGCCGAGGATGCGCGGCTTCGGGTGGCGCAGCGGCGGGCGATTGGGCACGTCCCACGGCGTGGCCTGGAAACGGTTGCGGTAGCCCTGATGGAAATCGTCTTTCAGCGCCGTGGTGTCGCTGGTCACCGACTCTTCGAGCACCTGCGGCTGTTTGCCTTCGTGCAGGACTTCGGTAAGCAGCCAGAGGTCGTTCCACTTGGCCTTCGGGTGTTCGGTCAGGGCGAGGAAGTGGCCGCTGACCAGCAGCGGCTGATCGCTCTTGCCTTCGGCGAGCTGGAAGTCGCTGCGATGGCGTTCGAGGGCGCGTTTGGCCAAGTGCTTGCCGCGCTCGCGGTCGATGAAACGGCCCGGGTAATCGTAGTCTTCGAGGTCGGGCAGGGCGTCGCCACGGTTTTCGCTTTCCAGGGTCAGGCGCGGTTTTTCGAAGTCGTAATCGCGGCGCGTGGTGCGGCTGGTGCGGGTTTCCAGTCGCAGGTCGAAGCGCTTGATCACCGGATCGCTGGCGACCATGCCGGAATCTTGCTGGTAGGCCACCGGCTTGAGTTTCGGGAACACCGTCTGGTCATCGCCGAACACCAGTTTGTGCGCCGTGGCGCTGTGCTGGAAGTGGTAGTGAATGCCTTCTTCTTCGCACAGGCGCTGAACGAAATGCAGGTCCGATTCATCGTATTGCACGCAGTAGATGCGTTCGGGATAGATCGAGCCGGTCTTGAATTCGTAGGCATTGCTTTGGATGCCGTGCTCTTCGAGGACCATGCCGATGATTTTCGGCACGCTGAGGTTCTGGAAGATGCGCTGGTTGATGCGGTGCGCGAGGTAGGAGAGTTGCGGGCGCAAGGTCACCGAATAACGGGTCAGTCGCTTGCCCGAATCGCCTTGCGCGGCGCGGTAGATCTGGCCATGAATGCCGCTGCCGTCGGGCGACAGCTGCAGGAAGGCCGGTTTGTGCAGCAGGGTTTCGAGGTCCAGCGACGGCTGCTCACTGACCAGCTCCACCTCGAAGACAAAAGGCTGGCTGATGGCTTCCCGACCGGTGAGGGTAAACACCTGGAAATCAGCGGAAAGACCTTCGATGGTCAGGGCAAAGTGGGTTTCATTGGCCGGCGCGAACATCCCTTGTTCCTCGTGCTGTACAGCGGCGCTCGTCGACGCCCGCAAAAGCGGGTCAACGTACGCGAAATTCTGGAGGGGCGTAAACAACATCGACCAGCAGAGCTGGCCGATGCTTGTAACGATCAGCCGTAATTAAACGACTGGAGCACGCCAGTCATCGGAACCCGAAGTACCGGATACTTCGTGGGTCCAGGTGATTTTGCGGTAGGTGAACTGCACTTCTTCCAGGTGGGTGAAGTGCGCGTTGCCTGGATCCTGGCAGTTGTGCATTTTGTTGTTGATGGCGACGATGATCGCGTCTTCCAGTTTGGTGGTGTAGTAGTGCTCTTGGGTGCCTTGCGCCGAAGTGCGGTACCACTGGATAACGATTTCGCTCATGCGCTCGCCGGAAGTCAGTGCTGCTTGCAGCAGTGGCGAAGCCTTGTCGTAGACCTTGGTGATCACAACTGGCTTGTGAACGCGCTGACCGGTTGGCTGACCGGATTGCGGGTCACGCGGGATGATCACATCGTGGGTGAAAGCCTGAACCATGACCTGGTCTTCGTGGCCTTCCTGGTAGGTGTTGCCTACGGAGTCAGCGGTGAATGCGCCTGCAGTGATCAGGCCTTGTTTTTCGCCGGTAACCGACATGTACGCTGGTGTTGCCATGGGGTGCTCTCCT
>NZ_JBUDGD010000079.1:0-18494 GCF_055484735.1 Pseudomonas sp. 15C
GCCATCTCCTTCGCGATGAGCAATGTGTCTATTTAAAAGTGTCCACCATGTCTCCGAACATGTGTCTACCATGTGTCCGGTACATACAGGGAGAGGGCTAGGGAGAGGGGCTTTTGATTTTCTCTTTGAGGTCACCCCCTACAACGGCAAATACCGGCTCAACAATGCCCGCAACGCTGCCGGTTTCACCGGTTTGGCCAGGTAATCCAGGCCCGCGGCATGCACTTGGGCAACCATTTCCGGGCGTCCGTCAGCGCTGATCACGACCCCCGGCACCGGTTCGCCCAGGCGCGTGCGCAGCCATGCCATCAGTTCGGTGCCGGTGTCGCCGTGGTCGAGGTGATAGTCGACCAGCGCCAGTTGCGGGCGGATGCCTTCGCTGAGCAGCGCCGCACATTCCTCGCGATTGCGCGCGGTCCAGACCTGGCAGCCCCAGCGGCTCAACAGGCTGTTCATGCCGATCAGGATGCTGTCTTCATTGTCGATGCACAGCACCTGCGCGCCGCTGAGCAATTTGCCATTGATTTCGGCGGTGGCACTGGCCGGCGCGGTTTGTGAACTCGCGAGCGGTACGCTGACGCTGAATACGCTGCCGCGCCCCGGCCATGAACGCACGCGCAGGGTATGGCCGAGCACGCGGCATAGACCGTCGGCGATTGCCAGGCCGAGGCCGAGGCCTTTTTCGGCGCGGGTCTGGTGGCTGTCGAGGCGTTTGAATTCCTCGAATATCACCTGCTGTTTATCCTCGGGAATGCCTGGCCCGCGATCCCAGACTTCCAGACACAGTTCACCGCCGCGTCGGCGCGCGCCGAGCAATACCGGGCCTTTGGCGTAGCGGAACGCGTTGGTGAGGAAATTCTGCAGAATCCGCCGCAGCAACTTGATGTCGCTGTCGATGCGCAAATGACTGCCGCGCACGCGGAAGGTCAGCCCCTGTTCCTGCGCCAGGGCCTTGAACTCGGCGCCGAGAATGTCGAACAGTTCGTTGAGCGCAAAGGGCTTGCGATCGGGGTTGATCTTGCCGTTTTCCAGTCGGGAAATATCCAGCAGATCGCTGATCAGGTCTTCGGCCGAACGCAACGAGCTGTCGAGATGCTGCACCAGTTTTTGCGCGTCGCTGCTCAAGCCTTCGCTTTGATGGGAGAGAGCGGCGGAAAACAGCCGGGCGGCATTGAGCGGTTGCATCAGGTCATGACTGACCGCCGCCAGAAAGCGGGTTTTCGACTGGCTGGCCGCTTCGGCGGTGCCTTTGGCCGCCGTCAGCGCAAGGTTGAGCTGCGACAATTCCTGGGTACGTTCGCTGACCCGTTGCTCCAGCCCTTCGTTGGCCTCGGTCAGCGCCTGTTCGGCTTCGCGGAACGCGGTAATGTCGGTGAAACTCATGACGAAGCCGCCGCCGGGCATCGGATTGCCGATCAACTCGATCACCCGGCCGTTGGGGAACAGCCGCTCGGAAGTGTGCGCGCGGCCCTGACGCATCCAGTGCAGGCGCCGCGCAACGTGGACTTCCGCTTCGCCGGGGCCACACAAACCGCGCTCAGCGTTGTAGCGAATGATGTCGGCAATCGGCCGGCCGACGCTGATCAAGCCGTCGGGGTAATTGAACAGCTCCAGATAGCGGCGATTCCACGCCACCAGTTTCAGCGACTGGTCGACCACGCTGATGCCCTGGGTGATGTTTTCAATCGCGCCTTGCAGCAGGGCACGGTTGAATTGAAGCACTTCGGAGGCTTCGTCAGCGATGCGCACGACGTCCTCCAACTGCATCTCCCGACCTTCGATGGCAGCTTTTACCACCGCGCGCGTTGAAGAAGCGCCGAGTACACCGGCGAGCAAACGCTCGGTGTGGGCGATCCATTCACTGTCGGCATTCTGGTTCGGGTTAAAGCCTTTGCCTTGGCGGTAGGCAAAACGAATAAAGCTCTGCCGCGCACGTTCTTCACCGACGAAGCGCGCGGCCAGTTGCAGCAGATCGTCGATCTGCACCGCCAGCATCGAGCGCGCACTTGGCCGTGCGCTGATCTCCTGACCGATGAAACGTCCGGCCTGCCAGTGTTCCGACACTCGCGTGCGCGACAGCACCGAGACCCAGGCAAACAGGGTGAAGTTGCCGGCCAGCGACAGCACCACGCCCTGGGTCAGTGGGCTGATCGGCAGGTTCAGCGGGTTGCTGTGCAGCCATGCCAGCCCCGGAAAACTGTTCAGCGACCAACCGAGACTGTGCGCGGCAATCGGCAGGACCAGCGTGTAGAACCAGAGGAATGTGCCCGCGGCGAGGCCGGCAAACACGCCGCGGCGGTTGGCCTGCTTCCAGTACAGCGCGCCGAGCATGGCCGGGGCCAGTTGCGTCACTGCGGCGAAAGCGATCTGACCGATGGTTGCCAGGCTTGCGGTGGAGCCGAGCAAGCGGTAGCTGACGTAGGCCAGCAACAGAATGACCACGATGCTCACGCGGCGCACCGACAGCATCCACTGACGGAACACCTCGAACGGCCGCTCGGCATTGTTGCGTCGCAGCAGCCACGGCAGGAGCATGTCGTTGGAGACCATGGTCGACAGCGCTACGCTGGCGACGATCACCATGCCGGTGGCCGCCGACGCGCCGCCGATAAACGCCAGCATCGCCAGCGCCGGATGCGCCTGGGCCAATGGCAGGCTGATCACGAAGGAGTCGGGCAGCACGTCACTGGGCAGCATCATCTGACCGGCCAGAGCGATCGGGACTACAAACAGCGCAGCGAGGGCGAGGTAGGCCGGAAACACCCATTTGGCCAGGCGCAAATCTTGCGGATCGATGTTTTCCACCACGGTGACGTGGAACTGCCGCGGCAGGCAGATGATCGCCATCATCGCCACGCCGGTCTGCACCACCATCGACGGCCAGTTGATCGTCTCTTTCCAGTATTGCTCGAGGCGCGGCGCGAGCATCGCTTGATTGAAAAGGTCATCGAAACCGTCGTACAGGCCATACGTGACGAAGGCGCCGACCGCGAGAAACGCGAACAGCTTCACCAGCGATTCGAAGGCAATCGCCAGCACCATGCCGCGGTGGTGCTCGGTGGCATCGAGGTTGCGCGTACCGAAGACAATGGTGAACAGCGCCAGCACCAGCGACACGATCAACGCGGTGTCCTGAGCGCGTGTGCCCATTGCGTCGGCGCCGGCGCCGATCAACAGGTTCACGCCGAGAACAATGCCTTTGAGTTGCAGGGCAATATAAGGCAGCACGCCGACCAGACAGATCAACGCGACGACCACCGCCAGCGATTGCGATTTGCCGTAGCGCGCGGCGATGAAGTCAGCGATGGAGGTGATGTTCTCCTGTTTGCTGATCATCACCATTTTTTGCAGGACCCACGGCGCGCCGACCAGCAACAGGATCGGCCCGAGGTAGATCGGCAGGAATGACCATAGTTGTTCCGCCGCCTGACCGACCGCGCCGAAAAACGTCCAGCTCGTGCAGTAAACCGCCAGCGACAGGCTGTACACCCAGGCACGCACACGCGGCGGCAACGGCGTGCTGCGACGGTCGCCGTAAAAGGCGATGGCGAACATGATGGCCATATAGGCCAGGGCGACGGCGGCGATCAGCCCGGTGGACAACGACATGCAACACTCCCGACAAAAGACTCCCCGGCACTCCTGCCCGGGCGGACAGTCTGGCATGCGCGCGGCGGTTAGTCAGTGTCGACCATGGTCGTGGCGTGGCGGGGTGTCGCAGCCGTTAACCTGCGCCGGCAGTTGCCCATATGTGCAACGCTCCCTAATCGCCCGGCTTTCGGTTAGCCTGCCTTGACCATTCTTCTCACGGACCGATCATGAAGATTATTCGCAGCAAAGCCTTCACCGCCGACCGCGCCTGGGGCGCGCTGGACATTGCCAGCATGAACGGCATCACCACGCGCCTGCACTGGACTGATCAACCATACAAGTGGCACGTCAACGATGGCGAGGAAGTGTTCGTAGTGCTCGATGGTCAAGTGACGATGCATTACCGCGAACAGGGCGAAGAAAAACAGGTGCAGCTCGCCGTCGGTGACATCTTCTACGCCTCCGTGGGCACCGAGCATGTCGCCCATCCGCAAGGCGAGGCGCGGATTCTGGTGATCGAAAACGAAGGCAGCGTTTGACCCATATCGGAAAAACAGATAACAGTTAGAGATATTACCCGTTATATAGATATTCGATTCGGTTCTACCATGAACTCAACCTCACCAGAGGACAGGAGTTCATGATGATTTGCCCACAAACCGCCAAACCCGGCCTCAAGCCGTTCAGCCAGCTTCAGCACCCGCGTGAAGTGATTCGTCAGTTCACTCCCAACTGGTTCGCCGCAACCATGGGCACCGGTGTACTGGCGTTGGCGCTGGCGCAACTACCGTTTGCCGTCCCCGGCCTGCGCGCCGTGGCTGAAGCGCTGTGGTTGTTCAACATTCTGTTGTTCACGCTGTTTACCGTTGCCTACGCCGCACGCTGGATCCTGTTTTTCGACGAAGCCCGGCGGATTTTCGGCCACTCCACCGTGTCGATGTTCTTCGGCACGATCCCGATGGGGCTGGCGACGATCATCAATGGCTTTCTCGTCTTTGGTCTGCCGCGCTGGGGCGAGGGCGTGATTGATCTGGCCGAAGTGCTGTGGTGGATTGACGTGGCAATGTCGCTCGCTTGCGGCGTATTGATTCCCTACATGATGTTCACCCGTCAGGAACACAGTATTGATCAGATGACCGCCGTCTGGCTGTTGCCGGTAGTGGCAGCAGAAGTGGCCGCGGCCAGTGGTGGCCTGCTTGCGCCGCACCTCACCGATGCTCATGCGCAACTGGTGGTGCTGACCACAAGCTACGTCCTCTGGGCATTTTCCCTACCCGTGGCGTTCAGCATTCTGACCATTCTGCTGCTGCGCATGGCGCTGCATAAACTGCCCCACGAAAACATGGCCGCGTCAAGCTGGCTGGCGCTCGGGCCGATCGGCACCGGCGCGCTGGGCATGTTGCTGCTGGGCGGCGATGCGCCGCTGATTTTCGCCGCCAACGGTTTGCCGGGCATCGGTGAGATCGCTGCCGGGCTCGGGCTGGTCGCCGGTATCACGCTGTGGGGCTTCGGACTTTGGTGGATGCTGATGGCGCTGTTGATCACCGTGCGCTACCTGCGCGATGGCATCCCGTTCAACCTCGGCTGGTGGGGGTTTACGTTCCCGCTGGGCGTGTATTCGTTGGCCACCCTGAAACTGGCGAGCACCCTGAACCTGGCATTTTTCAGCGTCGTCGGCACGGCGCTGGTGATGTTGCTGGCGCTGATGTGGCTGATCGTCGGCAAGCGCACCGTCCAGGGTGCCTGGCGTGGCGAGCTGTTTGTCTCGCCTTGCATCGCAGGTTTGAAGCAATAACCTGAAAAGTTTAGGTAAGGTGTGGCCTGAAACGCGGTTCGAGATTCCAATAAGCAGTATCCAGGCCTCGCTACCTTAAACATCAGGGAAACACGGAAGATGAGTCACCCCTCACAGTTCAACCTGCTGCGCACCCGGCGCTTCCTGCCGTTTTTCATTACGCAGTCACTCGGTGCGTTCAACGACAACGTGTTCAAACAGTCGTTGATTCTCGCGATCCTCTACCGGCTGACCATCGAGGGTGACCGATCGATCTGGGTCAACCTGTGTGCGCTGTTGTTTATCCTGCCGTTTTTCCTGTTCTCGGCACTGGCGGGGCAGTTTGGCGAAAAGTTCGCCAAGGACGCACTGATCCGTCTGATCAAACTCGCGGAAATCGCGATCATGGCCGTCGGATCGGTCGGTTTTCTTTTCGATCATTTGTCGCTGATGCTGGTGGCGCTGTTCGCCATGGGCACTCATTCGGCGCTGTTCGGACCAGTCAAATACTCGATCCTGCCGCAGGCGCTGCGTGATGATGAGTTGGTCGGTGGCAATGGCCTGGTGGAAATGGGTACGTTTCTGGCGATTCTCGCCGGGACGATTGGTGCCGGGATCATGATGTCGTCAGAGCACTATGCGCCGGTGGTCTCTGCCGCCATCGTCGGCATTGCCGTGCTGGGTTATCTGGCCAGCCGCAGTATTCCCCGCGCTGCTGCGTCCACCCCTGAAATGCGTTTGAACTGGAACATTTTCAGCCAATCCTGGGCGACGTTGAAACTCGGTCTGGGCCAGACGCCCGCCGTGTCGCGCTCGATTGTCGGTAACTCGTGGTTCTGGTTTGTCGGGGCGATTTACCTGACGCAGATTCCGGCCTACGCCAAGGAGTGGATGCACGGCGATGAGACCGTGGTCACCCTGATCCTCACTGTGTTTTCGGTGGGCATTGCACTGGGTTCAATGCTTTGCGAGAAGCTGTCCGGGCGCAAGGTCGAAATCGGTCTGGTGCCGTTCGGCTCGTTCGGCCTGACGGTGTTCGGCCTGCTGTTGTGGTGGCATTCCGGCGGGATTCCCGACAGCGTCAACGGCCATAGCTGGATTGAAGTGCTGGGCTTCGTTCACACCTGGGCGGTGCTGATCGACATTCTTGGCCTCGGTATATTCGGCGGCTTCTATATCGTGCCGCTCTACGCGCTGATTCAGTCGCGCACCGCCGAGAACGAGCGGGCGCGGGTGATTGCCGCGAACAACATACTCAACGCGCTGTTCATGGTGGTTTCGGCGATTGTTTCGATCGTTTTGTTGAGCGTGGCCAAGCTGTCGATCCCGCAGCTGTTCTTGGTCGTGTCGCTGCTGAACATCGGCGTCAACGCCTACATCTTCAAGATCGTGCCCGAATTCAGCATGCGTTTCATGATCTGGCTGCTCAGCCATTCCATGTACCGCGTCGAGCACCGCAACCTTGAAGCGATTCCCGATGAAGGCGCGGCATTGCTGGTGTGCAACCACGTATCGTTTGTCGATGCCTTGCTGATCGGCGGCGCGGTGCGCAGGCCGATTCGTTTTGTCATGTACTACAAGATCTACAACCTGCCGGTGCTGAACTTTATCTTCCGCACCGCGGGCGCGATTCCTATTGCGGGGCGCCAGGAAGACATTCAAATCTACGAAAAGGCCTTCAGCCGTATTGCGCAATATCTGAAGGATGGCGAGTTGGTGTGCATCTTCCCGGAAGGCAAGTTGACCGCCGATGGCGAAATCAACGAGTTTCGCGGCGGGCTGACGCGGATTCTCGAAGAGACACCAGTGCCGGTGATTCCGTTGGCGTTGCAGGGGTTGTGGGGGAGTTTTTTCAGTCGCGATCCGAGCAAGGGCTTTTTTCGCCGGTTGTGGTCGCGGGTGACGCTGGTGGCGGGTTCGGCGATTACCGAAGGGGCGGAGCCGGCGAAGTTGCAGGTGTTGGTCGGGGAGTTGCGCGGATCTGTTAGATAGGCGTTGACTGGACGGCCCTCATCGCTGGCAAGCCAGCTCCCACAGGTTCGATGGTGTACACCAATCTTGTGGGAGCTGGCTTGCCAGCGATGGGGCCGGTGGCTTAAGCGCTGACCTTAAGGCCAATCAACCCGGTAATGATCAACGCCACACTCGCCAGCCGAATCAACGCCATCGATTCGCCAAACAGTATGATCCCGGCGATCACCGTGCCGACCGCACCGACACCGGTCCAGATCGCATAGGCCGTACCCAACGGCAAATCCTTTACCGCCAACCCCAGCAGGCCAAGGCTCACGGCCATGGCTGCAATGGTCAGTACGGTGGGTAGCGGGCGGGTGAAGCCGTCGGTGTATTTCAGGCCGACAGCCCAGCCAACCTCGAACAGGCCGGCGAAAAACAGAATGATCCAGGACATGCGAGACCTCCATCGATTGACGGGGTCGTCCCCAGATTAATGACTCGAGCGAGCCGCAGGGTCGTCCCCGCGTTGCGCAACAGTCTGCCGAGCATTAACCCGGGGATCAAGTTTGGGTCTTCAGTCGGCCGCTTGTTGCGCCGCCGTCTGGCGATCTGCCTTTTCACTCATCCGGCGGAAGTATGTCGACAGCAGTGCCCCGGAAATATTGTGCCAGACGCTGAACAATGCACTCGGCACTGCCGCCAATGGCGAAAAGTGCGCGCTGGCCAGCGCGGCGCCGAGCCCCGAATTCTGCATGCCGACTTCCAGCGCCAGCGACTTGCGCTGCGCCAATGGCAATTTGAACAGGCGCCCGGTGAAGTAGCCGAGCAGGTAACCGAAGCTGTTGTGCAGCATCACTACCGCCATGATCAGCAGGCCCGACTCGGCGATTTTTGCCTGACTGGCCGCGACCACCGCCGTGACGATGATCACGATGCTGACCACCGAGACCAGTGGCAGCACGTCGACCGCATGGCGAACCTTGTCCCCCAATACGCGCTGGGCCACCACGCCAAGCACGATCGGCAGCAGCACCACTTGCAGGATCGACCAGAACAGCTCCATGAACGACACCGGCAGCCACGCCGAAGCCAGCAGCCAGATCAGCGCCGGGGTCAACAGTGGGGCGAGGAGGGTGGTGACGGCGGCGATGGCCACCGACAACGCCAGATCACCGCGCGCCAGCCAGGTCATCACATTGGACGACGTGCCGCTTGGGCAGCAACCGACCAGGATCACGCCGACGGCGATTTCCGGTGGCAGATGAAACACCTGGCAGAGCAACCACGCCACACCGGGCATGATCACGAAATGCGCAACCACGCCCAACGCCACGCGCCAGGGATGGCGAGCAACGGCAGCGAAGTCGTCAAGTTTGAGGGTCAGGCCCATGCCGAACATTACCAGCCCCAGCAGCGGCACGATGGCGCTTTTCAGGCCGAGGAACCACGCCGGCTGCAGAAACGCGATCACGGCGAAAATCAGTACCCAGTAAGCGAAGGTATTGCCGACAAAACGGCTGAGTGCAGCCAGTGCGCGCATGGCCTGTTCCTTATTTTAGGTTACACCACATAACATTGTGGGAGCTGGCTTGCCAGCGATGGCGGCGTGTCAGACTCCCTGTAAGCCATCTGTAACACCGCTATCGCTGGCAAGCCAGCTCCCACATTTGAACCGGTTCCTTCAATGGGAACAGGTTGTTTTTAGATCCCCTGCGGAGTCTCTTCCCCGCCCAGCGCTTCCACCAGTGCCGGCAGGAAGTCGCCGAAGGTCAGCATCATCAGGGTGAAGCTCGCGTCCAGTTGGCCGAGGGCTTCGTCGCCGCCGTCCTGTTCCGCCTGATCCTGCAGCAAGTCCTCGAACTTCAGGCGCTTGACGGTCATCTTGTCGTCGAGCATGAACGACAACTTTTCCTGCCAGGCCAGCGACAACTGGGTGACCACTTTGCCGGTGCTCAGGTGCAGCTGGATCTCTTCGCTGGTCAGGTCCTGACGCTTGCAGCGCACGATGCCACCGTCTTCGTGGGTGTCGCGCAGTTCGCACTCGTCCAGTACATAGAAGTCGTCGGCAGCTTTTTGCGTGGTGACCCAATCGGTCATCACGGCGGTCGGTGCCATTTTCACGGTCAACGGACGCACGGGCAGGGTGCCGATCACTTCACGCAGGGTCGACAACAAGTCTTCGGCGCGTTTCGGGCTGGCCGAGTTGACCAGGATCAGCCCCTGTTTCGGCGCGACGGCAGCAAAGGTCGACGAGCGACGAATGAAGGCGCGCGGCAGGAAGGCCTGGATGATTTCATCCTTGATCTGGTCGCGTTCCTTTTTATAGACCTTGCGCATCTGCTCGGCTTCGATCTCTTCGACCTTTTCCTTGACCGCGTCACGCACGACGCTGCCCGGCAGAATGCGTTCTTCCTTACGCGCAGCAATCAGCAGGAAGTCACCGCTGACATGCACCAGTGGCGCGTCTTCGCCTTTGCCGAACGGCGCGACGAAACCGTAGGTGGTCAACTCCTGGCTTGCACATGGACGCGCCAGTTTGGTGGCCAGTGCAGTTTCCAGCGCCTCGGCATCGACAGGCAGGTCTTGGGTCAGGCGATAGATAAGCAGGTTCTTGAACCACATGGGGTGAGTCTCTCCTTTATACAAAGGGGGGCATTATTGTCTTCGCCGTCGCATAGGCCAACCCTTCTCTAAGCCTTTGGAAGGCCTCGGAAAATTATTTAAAAAAGTGCTTGCCAGAGGTGGGGTCGCTCCGTAGAATGCGCGCCACACCGAAGCGAAGGGTGATTAGCTCAGCTGGGAGAGCGTCTGCCTTACAAGCAGAATGTCGGCGGTTCGATCCCGTCATCACCCACCATTCGTTTCAAGTGTTTAGCGCAGCGGTAGTTCAGTCGGTTAGAATACCGGCCTGTCACGCCGGGGGTCGCGGGTTCGAGTCCCGTCCGCTGCGCCATATTCGGTAACCTGGACCACTGAACGCCAGGTCACCACGGAAAAGCCCGCTGAAGCGGGCTTTTTTCTGCCCCAAGGTTGTACCCGCGGGATGCATGGTTTCACCGGTTTTCGGATTTATTTGAAAAAAACTTCAATTAAATCAACACATTACGGAAATTTGTGGCATAATGCGCCCCGTAACGAAGCGAAGGGTGATTAGCTCAGCTGGGAGAGCGTCTGCCTTACAAGCAGAATGTCGGCGGTTCGATCCCGTCATCACCCACCATTCGTTTCAAGCGTTTCGCGCAGCGGTAGTTCAGTCGGTTAGAATACCGGCCTGTCACGCCGGGGGTCGCGGGTTCGAGTCCCGTCCGCTGCGCCATATTCGGCATCTGGAACACTGAACGCCAGATGCCACGGAAAGCCCGCCTTGTGCGGGCTTTTTGCTGTCTGGCGTTTGCGAATTCAGCGCTGCGCGCGCTGCTCACTCGCCGTTGCGTTGATGACGATAGTCGCTGACGGCCTCGTACACCGCTTTGCGCAGGCGGTTGATGCCACCGATCGGGCGATGCGCTTCAATGCCGAACCACGGGTTGAACGACAGGTTGTCGCATTGCAGATTCAGCGCCGGGGTGTCGAAATCCTGCGGCGGCAAAGTGATCCGGGCGACGGTTTCGAAGGGTGAATCCTGTTCGCGCCATTCAATACTGGTGTCCTCGATCGGCATGAACTTGTTGGCATCCTGGCGCTGGATCTGCAGAACGAAGCAGGCCGGCACGCGATCAGTCGTCAATTGTTGAGTCAAGGCGTTGCGCAGGAAATTCGGCAGATCATGGTTTTGCTTCGGCAATGTATAGGCCGGGCAATTGTCCGGGTCCGGCGCGACGCGAAATTTTGCGTTGGCCTCGCCAAATTTATACGGCGATACCGAAAAATACGTCGTCTCGGTCGGGCTGTCCGGTGGCGGTGCCAAGGTTGCCAGCGCGATAAACAAATGGCGAACCTGCCAGGTGCGCGGGTCCCAGGCAGGGAAGAACGCCATGACTTTTTTGCCATCGGCCTGCGCCGCGACATTCTGCCGGTACTCGGCGACATCGCTGACAAAGAAATTCGGGTGGCTGAACATGACGAAATCCTGTTCCGGCGAAGCCTGGCGGTTGCCGAGCAACTGTTTACCCGGAACATCGAGCAGTTTGATCGCCATGCCGCGGGCGTCGCGGATGCTGTCGAACTGCGGATAGGCATTGCCGTTCGACAGCCGGATCAGCGCCTGCCAGGTTTTGCCCGGCTCTCTGAACACGCCTTGACGCAGGGATTGCTCGAGATCCGGCAAAACCTGCACCTGCGCTTTTACACAACCGTGAGCCTTGGCGTGCGCATCACGCAGATAGCGCGTCGGTTCGCGATGCTGATCGACGATACGCACGGCGGTCTGGATCACGCTTTGCGTCAGCGCCGCTTCGCCGAGCGGAATCTGCTCGAGCGCCGACACCGGGCCGCGGTACTGCCAGGCGAACCAGGCGCTGGCAATGGCCCAGCCGAGCAGGCCGATGGCGAGCACGATCAGCAACAGTTTGCCGAGCCATCGGCCGATGCGCAGCCAGATCCGCGCCAACAATGGCAGTTCTTTCTTGAAGGTCGAGATCATGGCAGTTGCGCCTCCAGCGGGCCGCCGAGCACTTTCAGGTATTCCAGCAAGGCCCAACGTTCTTCCGGCTGCAACAACCGGCCAATCACACCGTTGCCGCGTTCGCCAGCACGAAATTCATGACCGCTGTTGTGGTTGCCGCTGATGCGCGTATCGAACAGGAAGCCATTGGTAAAGGCCTCGGTGCGATAACCCAGATGGCGCGGATCGTATTCGAAGCTGCCCTTATAAAAGGTGGTGGCGCGCTCATCCTGCGGCGACAGCAACTGATAAAGGCTCGGCACCGAACCGTTGTGCAGAAACGGCGCGGTGGCCCAGACCCCGGCCAATGGCCGCGCCTTGTAGGCGACTTTTTCCTGTACGCCGATCGGCAGGCCGAAACCGTCCAGTTGCGGTTTCTCTTGCGGCGTGACGTTGGCTTCCCGATAGGCGCGGTTCTCGACAAAAGCGGTGACGTACGCCAATCCTTTGGCCACTGACAACTGGCTGAGGTCTAGCGGTTCCTTGGGCGTCGGGTGCAGTTTGACGTCCATCGTTTGCAGCTCTTTCAGGTCCCATTGCAACGCGCTCAGGTCGAAACGGTGACTGGCAATGTTGTTGGCGGCGTTGGGATCGGTACCGATCACCGCGACCGGCAACATATGCAGACTTTGCACCCAGCGCTCGCCTTCCTTGGTCTGCGGCGGCACATGGCATCCGGCGCAATTTTCGGTAAACAGTGCGCGGCCCTTCGCGGCCAGCGGCTTGTCGATGGCACCGAACAGTGCCTCTGGCCAGGCGGGCGGGCGGAGTCTTTGCAAGGTTTCTTCAATGGCGTGCAGATCACGCACGCGCACGCTGGAGGCGTAGCGCGCATCGCCTTGCAGCGGTTGGCCGTTGCTGTCGAAAAAATTCAGCGTGGCGCCGACGCCCAGCGCCTCGCCGATATTGCGCGCCATCGGCTGTTGCGCCGAGCCGTTCCATTGCACCCAATCGAACGTCCACATGTCCCACAGTTGCGGGTAATCCACCGGCGCATCGGCCACGCGATAGTTGCTCGCGGAGATCGCATCGCCAAACGTGGCGTTGGCGATCCGCCCGAACGCGTCGGTGCGTCCAGGGCCTTCTTCGGTTGGATAGAGGCCGCGATGAGTATCGTTCCAGGCCACCTTGAGGAAGGTGTCCAGCGAAGTTTTGAAGTCTTTGCGCAACTGTTGCTGGCCCGCATCATAGGCATCGCCCAATACGTTTCTGGCGAAACGTTCGAATTTCCACGGGTTGTAGTAAGTCGAGGTCAGACTGGCTACCAATGCCTGTCCGAAACTGCCACCGCGCAGCGTAGGAACGCTGGAGGGCAGCACGTGCTGTGCCGCGCCGCCGTCGATCCGCACCGCCTGACCTTTGAAGCGCAGTTCGCCGGTGTGGCAGGCGGCGCAGGTAATGTCCAGATAATGCTCGCCACTGCCAGGATTCTGGTGCCGAGCAAAACCGACCGGCAGGTTGCCGGGATTGTTCGGCGTGGCTTTCTGCTGTGGATCGAGCAGGAAGCCGAAGCGTGCGAGGTACTCGGGCGAGGCGAAGCGCTGCTGCGAGAAGGGCAGCTCGAGTGCCTGGAACCATTCGTAGCGCAGGCCTTTGACCTGCGTGCCCTGTGGCGTGAAGTAATAGGTTTGCCGGTCCTGCTCGCTCCACTGATCAAGGTAATGCACTTGCTCGGCGGGCGTGTAGAAAGGCAATTTCGGATTGGCGACGTAATACAGCACCACGGCCAGAACGAGGCCCAGCAGTACGACGATCAGGGTCAGCACACGGAATAAGAGGCGCAAGATAAACTTCCTTGTCAATTTATTGCGCTGTTATGCCTGAGCTGAACCCCATGCGGCAAGTGGCCATTACGCCAGATGCTGCGATCCGGTTTAACAGTTGCTCTGGGAAGCAGATGACAGAAGCTTCATCCTCGCGTGCGCCCAATGCGTTTCAGTCCCTGAACTTATCGCAAGTTTGCTGCTCTCATGCCGGTAGCCATTGGTCGTGGCGGCCTGATAAGCTCGCGGCTTTACTCGATTGCCCATTCGGCGCATGAACAAGGAAATAGCATGAAACAGCATCGGTTGGCGGCGGCGGTAGCCCTGGTTAGCCTGGTACTCGCGGGTTGTGACTCGCAGACCAGCGTAGAGCTGAAAACCCCGGCGCAGAAAGCTTCCTACGGCATCGGCCTGAACATGGGCAAAAGCCTGGCTCAGGAAGGCATGGATGACCTGGACTCCAAAGCGGTAGCCCAGGGCATCGAAGATGCCGTCGGCAAGAAAGAACAGAAGCTGAAAGATGAAGAGCTGGTCGAAGCCTTCGCTGCGCTGCAAAAGCGTGCCGAAGAGCGCATGGCCAAGATGAGCGAAGAGTCGGCAGCCGCCGGCAAGAAATTCCTCGAAGAAAACGGCAAGAAGGCCGGCGTGACGACTACCGCCTCGGGTCTGCAGTATGAAGTGGTGAAGAAGGCCGATGGCCCGCAGCCCAAGCCAACTGACGTAGTGACCGTTCACTACACCGGCAAGCTGACCAACGGCACCGTGTTCGACAGCTCCGTCGAGCGCGGCAGCCCGATCGATCTGCCGGTGAGCGGCGTGATCCCGGGTTGGGTCGAAGGTCTGCAACTGATGCACGTTGGCGAGAAGTACAAACTGTACATCCCTAGCGATCTGGCTTACGGCGCACAATCGCCAAGCCCGGCAATCCCGGCGAACTCGGTTCTGGTCTTCGACCTCGAACTGCTGGCCATCAAGGATCCTGCCAAAGAAGCTGCCGCTGCCAAGTAATTGGTAAAAGCTTCAACAACAACGCCTCGCTTATGCGGGGCGTTGTTGCATCTGGGCCCCGGCAAGGGTAAACAGAACGAACCGATGCCGCTTGGCACAGTCATAGCCATTGAGGCTGCGCGTGCTAGCCGCCCTGAGCAGCCAAGTCAATGAAATATTGGGGTTTTTTGTGTGAGTAAAAAACGCCCGATCTGAGCGCAGCCCTTATGAAACGGGGCTTTCAGCGCTTAAATGCAGCTCTGTTCACAAGGTTATCCACAATTTGTGTGGATAACATTTCAGTGGGAGGAATAGATGAAAGCGCCGTGGAATTTCGTTCGATTCCTGCCCTTGGCCGGCCGTCTGCTGGCCCGTGGTCGTTTGCCGACCTTGTTGTTCGCGGTGGCCAGCAAGGGGGCCGCGCAAGGCAATCGTCTGGGCAAGCTCAAAGATGATCTGCGCCTGCTTCAGTCACTGTGTCTGGCCTACTGGCGCGGCGAGTACCGGGCCATCAGCAGCAAAGCATTGATTTCGGTGGTGGCGGGTTTGATGTACTTTCTCAGCCCGGTGGATGCGGTGCCGGATTTCATTCCCATGTTCGGCATGCTCGACGACGTCGCCGTCCTTGCCTGGCTGATGAAAACCCTCAGCGATGAACTCGATGCCTTTCGCCAATGGCGTAACCGTCAGCATCCGGAAAAACTGGCGGTGGTCGAACGCCTGCCGGATACCCCCGAACAACTGCAACTGCAAGGGCCGAAAAAGCCCTGAATTGTGCAGCCCCGCCTTCAGATAAATCCCCCCCCGCGACCTTGGCCGCTGTTAGGATTACACTTCCAGGGAAAAGTGCCGACTCGCTAAGTGTTGTTGTCCTACGGGGTAGTCATGGATATTCAGATCATTGCACGCGATGGCGAACCCGAATACGCGGTTTTGCCGTGGGCTCAGTATCAGGCTCTACTAAAAGCAGCAGGCATCAACGAGACACCGACGCGTCCGGCAGCCACGCCGCTCGCAGCCACGGCAGATCTGATTCTTCCGGGTCTGGATCAGCTACGCAGTTTGCGCGAAGGGAAGGGCATCGCCATCGAGGCGCTGGCCCGCACGGTAGGCATCAGCCCGTCTTATCTGGCCATGATCGAAAGTGGCGAGCGTCAGCCTGACGCCGCGATTCGCCGCAGCCTGGCTTGGGAACTGACGGTGCCAGGGTGGAGAGAAGAATCGTGAGCGTACGCATCAGTCGTCAACATTGGGATGGATTGCTGGGGGAGCTGGACCAGGCGCGACGTCAGCGCCATCTGCTGACTTATCGGGCCTTGCTGGAGCGGTTGCAACTGCCGACACCGGCCATGCAAACCCTGACCGCCGCGCTTGAGCATCTGGCGGCGCTGGACGCCAGGGCCGAACAGCCGCTGCGCAGTTCGCTGGTGATCAGCCAGGGCGCAAGCCGTTTGCCACGCACCGGTTTTTTTGAATGCGTCGAACGACTCGGGCGTTTTTCCGGGCCGTCCGATGGCGTTGCCGCGGCCTCCTGGCATGCCTCGGAAGTGGTGCGTGTCTTTGAGTACGAGTACCCGGAATCGGCGGAGGCCTGAGTGTTCTTGCGCCTCAAGGCGCGGGCCGGTTACTGGCTGGCTCGCCGGCTGTTTCATTGGTCGTGGCTGGTGCGTCAGCCGCGTGGCTGGCACTGGCTTGAAGGCCAGTTTGCGCGCATGGCCAACCTTGGCGATGTCTCTGCGCAAAGTTTCTACGGGCACATCCTGACCTTTCGTGGCGTCGGCCTCGGTGCGCGCGAAGAGGGCATTCGCTTGTTGCGTCTGGCAGCGCTCGGTGGTGATGGCAAAGCGGCTTATCAGCTCGGCGTGATCAGCCTCGCCGGCACACCGAGCAAGGCGCCTGACGCTGCCGAAGCTGCGCGCTGGTGGGGTATGGCGGCCAAGGCCGGGCACCCTTTGGCCGGGCTCAAACTGCAAGAACTGAGCCGCGGCGACTCAACGCAATAAATCCATTTCTGTCAGTTCTATAAACGTGGCGTGAGGTTTTCCTCACGCCACGTTTGCGTTTAATCGAACGTGTTTATCTGTAAGCGATTTATTACAGACAAGTCCTACAGGCATCGCCTACTTGCCTGACTTCTTTCCCGATTGATCCCCCGCACAGTTCCCGCGCCTAACTTTTTGCGCGAGGGAACGCTCATGTTTGACCCGCTGAACCCATCCACTTCGCACCTGCGCGTGCGCTGATGGACGCCATCAACCGCATCGAGCAAGCACTCGACAGCTTTCCCGGCACCCTCAGTCTCTATCGCCAGCAACTCGAGCATTGGCTCAACCGTACGGCCGACTCGGTCAGCCATGCGGCGGATCTGCCATCGCTGATGGGCATGGAGCGAGTCATTCGCTTCGGCGAACACAGCACCACCGTCAGCAGTGCCGACGACCAGTTTTTCTCAGGGGTCGTGCAGTGTCCGCAGGGCGGGGTGATGCAGATCGAGAGCAAGTTCGAGTCGGTCTACGACATTGCGCTCGGCAACATTCAAGTCGATGTGATCGCCATGGACGGTGGCGAAACGACGCCGGTGACCCTTGACGCACAAGGCAAGGGGTCGTTCAAAGGCACGCCGGGCAAGTTCTACCGGGTGCAGGTGCACAGCGAGGTCACGCCGGGTCAGCTCGACGATCTTTTCAAAGCCTACGACGGCGTGACCCGCGAACTGGACGGCTGGCTGCGCAGCGAATGGCAGGGTTTCAAGCCGCAATGGTCGCAGTCCGTGGCGACGGCAGCCGGCAATGGCCTGTTGGCCGGCAGTTGGGCGGCGATCGAGGGTGTCTGGGACAGCATCGGTCTGCTCTCGGACATCTTGCGCGACCCCGGCGCGTTTGTTGAGCGACTGGGCAGCGGCGCAACCGAGTTGATGGAGCTGGCCACGACGGCGCCGGAGCTGATGGAAAAGCTGCAGTTGCTGGCCAGTGACGAAGCGGCGCTGTGTTTGCTGCTGCGTACGGCCAGCCTTTGGCTGGAAATGTTGCCGCCCAGTGAGATCGCCGGCAAAACCGCTGAAGCCGCATCCATGATGATGGTTCAGTTGCTGATCGATGTGCTGATCGGCGTGGTCCTGACATTTGCCAGTGGTGGCGCGGGCATTGCCTATCTGAGCCTGCGTCTGGCCGACCGCGCCGTGCAATTGCTCGCGGCGGTGAAGCGTTTGGTCAAGGCCATGTTCGGCATCGTCAGCACCTTCATTGAATACGTCGACCGCTACAAGAGCGTCGCCGCTCGCGGTATCGCTGCCGG
Organism: Pseudomonas sp. 15C; assembly: GCF_055484735.1. NCBI lineage: Bacteria > Pseudomonadati > Pseudomonadota > Gammaproteobacteria > Pseudomonadales > Pseudomonadaceae > Pseudomonas > Pseudomonas sp. 15C. The sequence continues at coordinate 17,969 of NZ_JBUDGD010000079.1, forward strand.
GGTGAAAAAAGGCCGGATGCAATTGCGTTGGGATGCCAGGCGTAACACCACGCTGAAAAAAGACGAACCGCACGACGACTCCCCCGACCAGGCGAAAAACCCCAACGGCGACAGCGCCGATTGCGTGCCGCTGACCTGCACCAATGGTTGCCCGGTGTCGATGGTTACCGGTGAGGAACTGCTGACGCTGACCGACGCGGTGCTAGATGGTGTGCTGCCGTTTGAATTCAGCCGTTTGTATCGCTCGAGCGCCGTCGAAATCGATATCGGCTTGGGGTTTGGCTGGAGCCATTCGCTGGCGCATCGGCTGGAGTTTGAGAGCGACTTTGTTGTTTGGGTCGACCATGAAAACCGTCGTACGCGATTTCCTTTACCCAGTGCGACCCGGCCGGCGATTCACAACAGTCTGTCGCGGGCGGCGATTTTTCTTGGCGATGATCGTTCCTGTTGAAGAGCTGCTCGGGGTTCCCTCGTACACGGAAACGCCCAGACGCAGCTTGACCTCGACCTGGTATCGACGGCTGCA
>NZ_JBUDGD010000080.1:0-18453 GCF_055484735.1 Pseudomonas sp. 15C
ACCCGAGCCTGCGAGGGCCGAACGCAGGAGCAAAGCCTTTTGGTTCCTTTTTGGCGTCTGAAAAAGGGACTCGCCGTAAGGGCGAAACCGCCAGCCGCAACACCCGAAGCAACGGATAAATCCCCAAAAACCCATGAGCCTGGTCGGCCCACAGGCCGCCAAGGCCAAAAAAAAAGCCCCTCAAAACGAGGGGCCCAAAAAACCATCACAAACCCAATCAGGTCATCTGAATAATGGTCTGCATAATCGTGCTCTGAGTCGAAATGGTCTTGGCGTTTGCCTGATAGTTGCTCTGACCCTTGATCAGATCAACCAGCTCATTGGTCAGGTTAACGTTCGACTCTTCCAGCGAGTTGGACACCACCTCACCCAACGTACCGGTTTTCGGTGCGTCGTAGCCCGGAATACCCGAAGCGAAAGTCTCTTTCCAGCTAGTGCCACCCACCGCCTGCAAGCCCTGCTCGTTGGTGAAACTGGCCAGCGCGACCTGACCAATCGCCTTGCTCTGGTTGTTGCTGAAGTTGGCAAACATAGTACCGGTGCCATCGATTGTCAGGTTGGTGATCTGGCCAGTGGCGTAACCATCCTGAGTCGGGATCGTGCGCGAGGTATCGGCGTTGTATTGGGTAGTCTTGGCCATCGAAATGGTCACACCCGCCGGGTTCGCCGCTGCACCGTTAGCCTTCCAGACGCCATCGGTCACTGTGCCTGGCACCCAGCCTTTGAGCGTAAGATCGCTGCTGATGATCGCCGGGCCACCCAACGGATTTGGCGTGCTGACCTGGGTCAGCTTGCCGGTCGCGTCGAAGGACAGCGTCGAGGCCACAGGCGCCGTGACTTTCGGATCGCTGCCGGTTGCATCCGGGTTACGACCGTCGACCAGAGTGTAGACCTTCCAGGTGTTGGCACCGGTTTTCACCATGTACTGATCCATGGTGTGCTGGTTACCCTGGCTGTCATAGATCGGGGTGCTGAACGACTTGGTGTAGGTCGCGGTGTTGGTAGGGTCAAACTTGCCCGCCGGCACCGTGTCGTCGATCACAGCAGCAGTCGAATTCAGGTTGATGCTCGAAGTCACGGCCGACGTCGACTTCGGTGCCAGGTTCGAGGTGTCGATCTTCAGATCGGTCAACACGCCGTTGATGATCTTGCCATTGGCATCCACACCGTAACCCTGCAGACGCGAGGTGTAGTCGGTGTTGGTGATGTAACCGGCATTGTCGACCTTGAAGGTACCGGCACGGGTATAGGACACCGAACCGTTGTTGCTCATGGTGAAGAAACCGGAACCGTTGATACCCATGTCCAACACGTTGCCGGTGTTGTTGATGTCGCCCTGGGTGAACTGCTGGGAAACGTTGGCCAGGCGCACGCCGTTACCGATGACTTTGCTGCCGCTGCCCAGACGAGTCGACGAATACACGTCCTCGAATTCTGCGCGCGAGGATTTGAAACCGGCGGTGGCAACGTTGGCGATGTTGTTGCCGGTCACGTCCAGTTGCTTGTTGGCTGCATAGAGACCGCTAAGGCCGATATTGAAAGACATATTCCACTCCTTTATGCCGGGTTAGTCGGCTCTATATACCAATGGTTTGAACTTTGGACAGGGCGACGGTGCCCTTGCCGGCCAGGTTGAGCATCAGCTCGCCGCCGGTCTGGCTGATCGTCACGCTGTTGACGGTCGCTGGCAGGTAAGTCGCCAGGTCCGTTGCGGCGCCGTTGATCGGTGCGTTGGCCTTGAAGGTGTAAGTACCGACCGGCACCACGGTGCCAGCGGTGTCCTTGCCGTCCCAGGTGAAGCTCGCGTCGCCAGCGGCGCGGCTGCCCAGATCGATGGTGCGAACGGTCTTGCCGTCCTTGTCGGTGATGGTCACGGTGCCACCGGCAATCGACGAAGGCACGGTGACCGAACCGGTCAGGCCTTTGCTCGGATCATCGAGCTGTGCGGTGTTGGTCTGCACGATCACGTTACGGCCAACCAGCGACGACGCTTGCAGCGCCTGCGATGAGTTGTAGTTGCCGGCCAGGCCACTCACGGTGGAGTTCAGCGTGGTGATGCCTTCGAGGCTGCTGAACTGCGCCAGCTGGGCAACGAATGCACTGTTGTCCTGCGGGTCGAGCGGGTTCTGGTTTTTCAGCTGGGTCACCAGCAACTGCAGGAACGCATCCTTGCCCAGCGCTTGCCCGCCGGTGCTGCTGTTGGTCGCCGAAGCAATGCCATCGGTGGTCGAACTGGTCTTTTTCGACGAGTTCGACAGGATGTCATTCATGCTCAGGGAGCTGGTGGTATCGGTAACGCTCATGGCAGTCGCCCCTTATTACTGACCGAGGGTCAGCACCTTCTGCATCATGGTTTTGGCGGTGTTCATCATTTCGGCGTTGGTCTGGAACGAACGGCTCGCGGAAATCATGTCAGCCATCTCTTCCACCACGTTGACGTTCGGGTAGTAGACGTAGCCCTTGCCGTCGGCCGCAGGGTGATTCGGCTCGTAACGCGCTTCGAGGTTGCTCTGGTCTTCGACCACACCGAGCACCTGCACACCTTGACCGGCCGCGTCCTGGTTCTGGAACAGCGAATCGCTGCCGCCGCTCTGGAACATGGTGGCGAACACCGGGTGACGGGCGCGGTAGGTCTGGTCGATGCTCGACGAGACGGTCTCGGCGTTGGCGATGTTCGAGGCCACGGTGTTCAGACGCGTGGTCTGGGCGCTCATGCCGCTGCCGGCAATGTTGAAAACGCTGGACAGGGACATGGATTACTCTCCGCGCAGGGCTGACACCAGCCCTTTGAATTTGCTGTTGAGCAGGGTGAAGCTGGCCTGGAAGCCGACGGCGTTTTCCGCGTAGTTGGACTGTTCCAGTTGAGCGTCCACGGTGTTCTGGTCGATCGAAGGCTGCATCGGCGTGCGATACATCAGCGACTCGTCGCCATTGCCCAGACCTTCAGCTTCGATGTGACGGCTGTTGGTCTTGTTGAGGGCGATGGTGCCGTTGGCGTTTTTCTGGCTCTGGGCTTCGAGTACTTTCGAGAAGTCCAGATCCCGCGCCTTGTAGTTCGGGGTATCGGCGTTGGCGATGTTGTTGGCCAGCACTTCGGCACGCTGGGCGCGGAAGCCCAAAGCCTTTTCGTGAATGCCGAGCGCTTTGTCGAAGCTGATGCTCATGTCGGGAACCTTCAGGTGACCGGATTTTTCGTAACTGAGCTTTAGCAAGCGTCGTGCCAGAGTGTAAAACTCCCGGTTTCCGTGGCTTTGCGGGCGATCGGCAAAGCGGCAATGCCAGAAAAGCGGCAACCGCCTTCCGCCAGATGCCGCTTTTCTGCCGCTTGGTTGCCTCTAGCCGGTTACATGAACCCTGTGGGAGCGGGCTTGCCCGCGATGACGGTATATCTGGTGAATTTATATCGACTGACAGGGCGCCATCGCGGGCAAGCCCGCTCCCACAGGGGTTATTGGTGTCAGGAACAATTACGGCAGGCACAAAAAAACGGGAGCCCCATGAGGGCTCCCGTTTTTGCTATTGCCGCAGCAATCACTTCGCCTTGTAAATGATCCCCGGGCTGCACTGGACCATCTGGTAATGGTCCGGCAAGCCGTTCAGCGCTTCGGAAGCGCCAAGGAACAGATACCCGCCCGGCTTCAACGTGCTGTGAATGCGCAACAGGATGTCTTTCTTCACTTCGGCAGAGAAGTAGATCAGCACGTTGCGGCAGAACACGATGTCGAACTTGCCCAGCGCGGCATAGCTGTCGAGCAGGTTGAACGAGCGAAACTCCACCCGGCTCTTGATCGGTGCCTTGACCACCCAGCGCCCCGGCCCTTTCGGGTCGAAGTAGCGTTGCAGACGTTCCGGCGACAAACCGCGGCCGATGGCCAGGCTGTCGTACTCGCCGGTCTTGCAGTTGTTGAGCATAAGGCCCGACAGATCGGTGGCAACGATCTGCACGCCCATCTTCAACTGGCCGAGGTTGCTGCGCTCGAACTCGTCGATCGACATCGACAGCGAGTACGGTTCCTGACCCGACGAGCAGGCCGCCGACCAGATGCGCAAGCGCTGGTTGGGGCTGGCCTTGATCGCTTCCGGCAGGACCTTGTTCTTCAACACTTCAAACGGATAGGTGTCGCGAAACCACAAGGTTTCGTTGGTCGTCATGGCATCGACCACCTGCTCGCGCAAACCGCTGCGCGGCTGGGTCTGGATGCGCTGCACCAGCTCACCCAGCGACTTGATGCCTTGCTGCTCCATCAGTTTGTTGAGACGGCTGGAGACCAGATATTGCTTGTTTTCACCGAGCAAAATGCCACAGGCCTTTTCCAGGAAGACCCGGAACTGTTCGAAATCCAAATTACCCGTAGACAATGGTGCCGCCTCTTAAATCGTGTTGACTACCAGGGACAGTAGGTCCCTAGCTGATATCTGCTGCTTTGATCCGGTCGACTACCCGGGATGCCAGGTCATCAGGACGAAATTTGGCCAGGAAGTCGTCCGCGCCGACCTTCTTGACCATCGCCTGATTGAATACCCCCGACAACGAAGTATGCAGGATGATATGGAGCTTTTGCATGCGTGCGTCGCCGCGGATTTCCGCCGTCAGGGTGTACCCGTCCATCTCCGGCATCTCGATGTCGGAAATCATCATCAGGAACTCTTCTTCCGGTTTCTTGCCTTCGTCGACCAGCTTGCGCAGGTAATCCAGCGCCTGCTTGCCGTCGTTCAGCGCCACCACTTCGACGCCGATCGTCTGCAGACAACGGGTGACCTGCTTGCGCGCCACCGACGAGTCATCGACCGTCAACACCCGCAGCGACAACGCCTTGGTCTGGGTCTCGACATCGACCACGCCTACCGAAATCGCTTCCGGCGTCGGTGCGACTTCCGCCAGCACTTTTTCGACGTCGATGATTTCGACTAACTGATTGTCGACCCGAGTCACAGCTGTCAGGTAGTGATCGCGACCGGTGCCCTTGGGCGGCGGATGGATCTCTTCCCAGTTCATGTTGACGATGCGCTCCACCGAGCGGACCAGGAAACCCTGGGTCTTGGTGTTGTACTCCGTGATGATCACGAACGGACTGTTCTTGTCTTTCAACGCTCCGGAACCGGTCGCCATTGCCAGATCGAGGATCGGAATGGTCGCCCCGCGAATATTTGCCACCCCGCACACCACAGGACTGGACTTGGGCATCAACGTCAGCGACGGGCATTGCAACACTTCCCGTACCTTGAACACGTTGATGCCATAGAGCTGCTGACCGTCGAGACGGAACAACAACAGCTCCAGGCGATTCTGCCCTACCAGTTGCGTGCGCTGGTTCACCGAATCCATTACACCCGCCATGCCCAGACTCCTACATCAACGCCAAGTGTTGTTGCGACGCACATTCATTGCTAAACGGCACGGCGCTTGCTTTTTAACCCGTATGAACATTCAAACGACATTTTCCCGACACCTGACAGCGCCTCTTCGCAGAGCGCTTGCCAGCGCGTGCGCCATTTGCTGCTTGTTCTTTGGCAGTCCTGCCCATGCTGATGCGGTTACCTTGCCTGACATGCTTATCGGCGTCACTCAGGGCTTTCTTGAGTTCACCGTAGAAGACTATCTGACGAGCAGTCAAACCGAAGGCCGTTATGAAATCGAAGTCAACCAGCTCGACCCGCGCATGCGCATGCCGATGTGCGACAAGGAATTGACAGCGACGCTGGAGAGTCCGGCACGTCCTTTGGGTCGGGTTACGGTGAAGGTTCGCTGCGAGGGTACATCGCCCTGGACGGTGTTCGTACCCGCTCAAGTCCGGCTGTTTCGCGAGATTGTGACGACCACGCGTGCGCTCAAACGCGCCGGCATTATCGAGCCGCAGGACGTGACCTTGCGCGAGCGCGACGTCAGCCAGATCAATCAGGGCTTTCTGACTTCGGTAGACGAAGCGATCGGGCAGAAATTGACCCGACCAACGGTCGCCGATCAGGTCATCACCCAGGTTCATCTGGAGCAGGCGGAAGTCATTCGCAAGGGCGATCAGGTCATCATCACCGCACGCAGCGGGACATTGGCCGTGCGCATGCCGGGCGAAGCCCTGGCCAACGGCGGCCTGAAAGAACAGATCCGGGTAAAAAACCTCAATTCACAACGGGTGATCAAGGCGCAGGTCACCGCGCCGGGACAAGTGGAAGTGGCCATGTGAACGCCCTGTGAGAAAACTGGCGCCGACCTCGCCGCTTCCCTAAACTGTGTCGCAGCAGGACAAGCCGCGATGCAGCCAGGCGCATTGGAAAAATGTGCCTAAAGTTTTTCATGGGATAGCCGAAAACATGGCAAGCGTCCAAATTCCCAGAGGTTTTTATCATGGTCATCGATTTCAGCCGTTTGAACAGTTCCTCGTCACTGACAGGCAGCACACGTACCAGCAACGCCAAGGAAAGCGCTGAAAACAGCCCCTCCGCGCCGCTGAATACCCAGGCCGAACAGGCCAATGCCGCCAAAAGCGGGGAATCGGTACACCTCAGCAATGAGGCTCAACAGTTGCAGAAGGTCACTGACAAGCTGCGCGATCAGCCTGCTGTCGACAAAGCCCGTGTGGCCGAGTTGAAAGCCGCGATTGCCGATGGCAGCTATAAAGTCGACAGCAACCGTGTAGCCAGCAAACTGCTCAACTTCGAAGCCCAGCGCTAGGCTTTTGCCGGCGCCAGGCTTTTGGACGCTTAAACCCCAAGGCCAGCCATGCACGACACTACTTTATTGCAACTGATCGACGACGACTTTGCTCCAGCGCAAGAACTGCTGGAGTTGCTGCAAACCGAATCCCTCGCGTTGCACGGTCGTGACATGCCCCTGCTGGAAGAAATTCTGGCGCGCAAGCAGGCGTTGATCATTCTGCTGGAACAGCATGGCCGCAAGCGCAGCGAAATTCTCGCCAGCCTCAATCTGCCGACCGATCGCAACGGCCTGCAACAACTGGCCGCGCAATCGAGCGTTGGCGAGCAGTTGTTGCGTCAGGGCGACGCCCTGACCGACCTGATTGCCCAATGCCAGGCAGCCAACGTCAAGAATGGCCAGTCGATCCGCATTCAGCAGGCCACCACGGCCAATCAGCTGAAAATCCTCACCGGGGGCGAACCGCCAGCGTTGTACGACGCCAGCGGCACCTTTGCCAAGCCCGCCAAACCGCGTCCGCTCAGCCAGGCATGAGCCGTTGATGCGCCAGCTCTATCAACCCGCGGAACATGCTGGCAAAATGCTGGCTAGTCGTCATATTTTGTCTGGAGATTGATAAACCGTGTCCAACGCCCTCAGCGCGGATGATGCTCCGCAGCCCCCTAAGGTGCTCACCACGCCACTGGAAATCTCCAGCAACCTGCGCCAGCTGCAGGACAGCCACGATCCGCTGATCATCACCTTCCACGAGCGCAGCCAACGCTTCCAGAGCTACCTGATCAAAGTCGACCGCGACAGCGCCTCGATCGCTCTGGACGAAATGATCCCGCGCGATGGCGAACGCTTCCTGCTCGCCGGCGAGCCGTTCAAGGTTGAAGGTTTTCATGACGGCGTACGCATCGCCTGGGAATGCAACGGCACGCTGAATATCGAAGAATCCGACGGCGATCGCTTCTATACCGGCGAGCTGCCGACCGAAGTGGTTTACCACCAGCGCCGCAACGCCTTCCGTGCCGCGCTGAAACTGACCGATCTGGTCAGCGTTGAACTGGGTGGCGAAAAGCTCAAGTCGCCGATCCATGGCAAGCTGCTGGATATTTCCGCGACCGGTTGCAAGTTTCGTTTCGAAGGCGACATCACCGATCGTCTGCAACTGGGCCAGGTCTACGACCGCCTGATCGCCCCGCCGCTGTTCGGCAACCAGCCGATCGCCGTCGAACTGCGCTACCTGCACTTCGAAGAAAAGCTCAATATCACCTTCGCCGGCCTGCGCTTTCACAACATCAGCGGCCCGGCCGCGCGCAACGTCGAACGTTTCGTTTATCAGCTTCAACGTGAAGCGCGGCGGTTTGACAAAGACGATCTCTGAGCCGTAGCGACCCATAAAAAGGGCAGTCCCTCACAGGACTGCCCTTTTTCATGCGCGAGTGCTTATCTTCGATTCAGGGCCGCGCGCCACTGATATCCGGCGCAGGCTTGTCATCTGCGCTGCTCACATCATCTTCGGCTGTGGCTGGCTGCGGTTCGGCTGGCTCGGGTTCTGGCTCTGGATTGGACGGCGCCGGATCCTGGACCATCTGCTCTTGCACCACTTGCTCGTCGACCCGTGGGTCGAGCGCCGCCACCAGTGGCGAACTCGACATGCTGTCGGGCATGGCGACGTGATGCAGCGGCGCATCATCGACCTGATGCAGATTGGTCACCGCTTTCGGCCGAATCCGCCACACCAGTACCAGCGCAAAAAAGCTGAAGAACGCATACAGACTCTGGCTGCCGAGAAACTTCATCAGCACGCCGGCCAGCAGCGGCCCGATGCTCGCGCCCACACCGTAGGTCACCAGCAGCATCGCCGTCAGCGACACCCGTCGATCACCCTCGACATGGTCGTTGGAAAACGCCACGGCCAACGGATACAGGCAGAATTGCACCAGCGAACAGAGGAAGCCCACCACAAACAGCACTTCCAGCGGTACCTGCGGCAACACCGCCAACGGTAGAGCCGCCACTGCCAGAAACCCGGCGAAGCAGCGGATCAACAGCGCCCGGTCGTAGCGATCGGACAACCAGCCGAGCGGCCACTGCACCAGCAAACCGGCAAAGATGCAGCTACCCATGAACAGACCGACCTGCTCGGTCGACAGCCCTTGCTGCGAGGCATACAACGGCGCCAGACCGTAAAACGAACCGATGATCAAACCAGCGCCAAGCACCGTGCTCAACGATTGCGGCACGCGCTTGATAAAGAAGCGTGGCTCCATCGGCGCCGGATGCAGAGGCGCCGGGTGAATCCGCCGGGTCAACGCCACAGGCACCAGACACAGCGCAAAGCACAGCGCGACCAGCATCAGCAGTTCCAGACCGAGGCCCGGGTGCATGACCAGAATCAACTGACCGAGCACCAGGCCCAGATACGAAGCGATCATGTAACCGCTGAACACCAGACCACGTTGATTGGCGTCGGCCTGCTCGTTGAGCCAGCTCTCGATCACCATGTATTGGCACATCATGCCGAGGCCGACGATGGTCCGCAGCACCAGCCACGCCGGCAGCCAATCCACCAGACCATGGCCCAGCACCGCCGCACCGACGATCCCGGCACACGCCGAATAAGCGCGAATGTGCCCGACCCGGGCGATCAGTCGGTGCCCGATCTTGCCGCCCAGCACCAGACCAAAATAGTTGGCGGCCATCAGCGCACCGACCCACAGGCCGTCGACGTTGTCTGCGGCCAGACGCAAGGCCAGATAGGTGGAGAGAAGGCCCGAGCCGATCAACATCATCAGCGAGGCGAAATACAGCGCTCGAAAGGATTTCCAGATTTGGCGCATCGGCGTTCCGAGCGGCTCCTTGCAGTAGATTTCGGGCTAACAAGCGCTAGCCCGATGGCGACAGTACGTCAGGCCTGGGCTGCTAGAACACGCCGTTCCCAGGGGGTGATTTCATCGAAGAAGCTGGTCAACTCCATGGTCTTCGACGCGATGTAGCCTTCGATGAACTCGGGTCCGAACAGTTCCCTGGCCAAGTGGCTACGCTTCAGACGTTCCAGAGCGGCATGCAAGGTACACGGCAACGCAAGATTGTCCGGCACAACGAACTCGCCCTGGATCGCCTCGCTGGGCTCGAGTTCCTGCTCAATGCCATGCAAACCCGCGGCCAGACTGGCGGCAAGCGCCAGATACGGATTCGCGTCGGCGCCCGGCAAGCGGTTTTCGACCCGACGAGCGACCGGTGAACTGGCCGGAATGCGCAGCCCCGCGGCACGGTTGTCGTGGGACCAGCAGGCATTGTTCGGCGAGGCATAGGGATGGCACAGGCGCTGATAGGAATTCACGTTGGGCGCAAACAGTGCGGTGAAGTCCGCCATGGCCACCTGCTGCCCGCCGATGAAATGGCGGAACATCGCGGTCGCCTCGCCGCTCGCGTCACTGAAGACGTTTCTGCCGCTGCCGATATCGACCACGCTTTGGTGAATGTGCATCGAACTGCCCGGCGTATGCGCCAACGGCTTGGCCATGCACACTACGGTCAGGCCGTGCTTGAGCGCGACTTCTTTGAGCAGGTGCTTGAACAGGAACGTCTGGTCGGCCAGCAGCAACGGATCGCCGTGCAGCAGATTGATCTCGAACTGGCTGACGCCCATTTCGTGCATGAAGGTGTCGCGCGGCAAGCCCAGCGCCGCCATGCATTTGTAGACTTCGCTGAAGAACGGTCGTAGTCCGTTATTGGAGCTGACGCTGAAGGCCGACTGGCCGTCTTCGCAACGACCGTCGAGGCCGACCGGTGGGTGAAATGCTTGGGTGGGATCAGGGTTGGGCGCGAAAACAAAAAACTCCAGCTCGGTCGCCACCACCGGCGCCAATCCACGCGCCGCGTACCGAGCGATGACACGCTTGAGCAGACCGCGGGTCGACAGCGGCGAACTTTCGCCGCTCAGTTCGTCGGCGTCGCAAATCGCCAGGGCGCGCGGCTCGTCACTCCAGGGCAGGCGATGGATCTGGGTCGGTTCGGCGACGAGGGCGAGGTCGCCGTCATCGCTGCCGTAAAACCGCGCCGGCGGATAACCGCCCATGATGCATTGCAGCAGCACACCCCGCGCCAACTGCAGGCGCCGCCCTTCGAGGAAACCCTCGGCAGTCATCACTTTGCCGCGCGGCACGCCGTTCAGATCCGGCGTTACACATTCAATCTCATCAATGCCCGTCAGTCGCTGTGCGAGTGAGCGCTGGCCATCGGTTGTCATGACGCAATCCTTGTTATTGTGCGAGCCGCGAACGGCGACCCGTACAAAATAGGCTCCGGCTGTTCGGAATATCAAGCAGCGTCAAACAAAAACCGTTGTTACGGCAGATACAGGCTGAACACCCCGCCACCGAGCGGCCCGCCGTTACTGATTTCCGTACGCCCTTCCACACCATTGCGCTGATGCAGCGCCGCGATGCGATTGGCGAAATACAGGCCGAGCCCGGTACTGCCGCTGCTGTGATTGATGCCCTGCACGTAATCGGCCTGACGCTCAAGCATCTCGCGCGGATAACCGGCGCCGTCATCGTTGATGCTCAGGACCAGTTGCCCGGCCTCGTCACTCACGGTGATCAACAATGATTCGCGTGCATAACGAATGGCGTTGTTGATGCAGTTGCTCAGCACCGAAGCAATCAGTTCGCGATCGAAGAAACCCAGCGGGCTCAGCGGATCGACTTCATAGGTGGCGATGATGCCGCGGCTGGCGAACACCTCTTGATGCGCGGCCAGTTGCGCCTCGATGAAATCGTCGAGTTCGTGATAGGCCGGTTGCAGCGGCAGCTGATTGACGCCGAGCTTGTACAGCCCGAGCAACTGCACGAGCATGCCGTTGAGGTGAGCGAACTCGAAGTCGATCACGCCCTGCTCCGCGCCCTCGCGCTGCGCTGGCGGCAGACGCGCCAGCCATTGGCTGTGCGCCTGCGTAAGCATGGCCAGGGAGTTTTTCATGTCGTGGACGGTGGAGGCGATCACCGTGGAGAAATCCAGCGCCTGCTCGTCTTGGTTCATTCGCCAAACGCCTTGCTTTTCAGCTTCTGATAACGCGCAAACCGCGCGTCGGTGTCGGGCATCAGGCCGACCATTTTCAGGCAGGCCCGACATTCTTCCAGCTCCGCCGACGGCACACTGGTGTCGGTGCCATGCAACAGCGACTGGGCCAGGTTCAACGCGATGCTGAGGTTCTTCGGTTGCATCTTCAACGCCTTGCGGAACACCTCGCGGGCTTCCACCAGGTTGCCGGTCTTGTAGACCCGCACGCCTTGCCGGTTGAGGTCGGCAGCGGCGTTGCTGGAGCTGAGAATGGTCGGGTCATCGGTGAGCTTGGCGATGTCTTTCATCACCGCCGGGTCATCACCATAGATTTCCGCACAGCTCTTGAGCATCGAGGTGCCCGCCTCAGCCTGACCGAGCATCTGCAACTGCTTGGCCACCAGCAACGCCGCTTCCGGGCTCATGAACTGCTCCATGCCGTCGAGGCGCATCAGCGCTTGTTCGGTGAGCTTGTCGGCGGTTTCCGCATCGTTGAGCAGCAGACTGGTGGCCTTCATCAGGCGCGCACGAATCTGCAGGCCGGGGTCACTCGGGTTTTCTTTGGCGACCGCGCTGAGCGTGGTGTTGATCTCCAGTCGCGTGCGCGTGTCGAGTCCACGATCACTGCCCTTGCTGATCAAGGCATGCGCCAGACCCAGATTGCTTTCCGGGTCCTTGAAGCGCGACTGCGCGCCTTGCGACACGGCCTGACGATAGGCACGCGAGGCGGTCTCGAAATCTTCGTTGGCCATCGCCAGTTTGCCCAGCAAAGCCTGACGACGCACCGCCAACGGTGACAGGCGAATCGCTTCTTCCAGCACCCGTTGCGCGCCTTTACTGTCGCCCTCCGCCACCAGCACATCGGCCATGCCGTCATACAGCGCCGGCATCATCGGGAAAACCTTCAAGGCTTTTTCATAGACTTCTTTGGCCTGCGTCACTTGGCCACGCTTGAACAACAGCTTGCCCAGCCCGGCAAACGCCCACGGCAATGGGCGGTCGGCAATGATGCCGTCATAGAGGCGCTCCAGCGCTTCGTTCTGATTCATGTCGCGCAGCGCATCGGCGCGATAGCGCAGGCATAGCGGCGAATAGCGGATGTCCTGCTTGCACAGAGCGATGCAGGCGTTGAGCACTTCGACCGGTTTGCCACGGTCGAGGGCTTGCAGAATCGGTTTGAGCAGGGTCTTGCGCTGCTCCAGACGCTCCAGGCGCTGGGCCAGGCCGGAGCGGTTGAACGGTTTGGTCAGGTACGCATCGGGCTCGTGTTCCAGCGCACTGAGCACCATCGCCTGACTGGTTTCGGCGGTGACCATGACGAACACCGCTTCGTGACTGATGAGCTTTTCCGACATCAGGTCTTCGAGCACTTGCTGGCCGTTTTTCTTGCCGTCGCCGAGATGGAAATCCTGCAGGATGAAATCGTAGGATTTCTGCGAGCACATCTTCAGCGCCTGTTCACCCGTGTCGGCGGTATCGACATCCTTGACGCCCAGTTCACGCAGCATCGAACGCACGGAACTGCGGAAATCCGAAAAATCATCGACGATCAGAAAGCTTTTTTGGTGATACGACGACATCGACGATTTCCAGGCAAATGAAGAGAGGGCAATTTCAGGCGCGCAGATGATAGCTGCCGGCCAAATGCTATCAAGCGATTTCGCGCGACGTTGCTGTCACCGAACGGGTTATCGGCCGCTCCCTCGAATCTCTTGAAGATTGTTGGTGCGTTTAGGTCAAGAGCGAGGTCAACACAAAACAACCAGCACGCCATTCGAACTGCGGCAGGAAAAAAGTCGGAAACAGGATTATCCTGCGCAGTTACCCATGCGTTTTTTGATCCACCGCGACCCCAACCGTCGCCTTCTCAAGGCCGAAGTCATGACCTCGAAATCACCCTCCTCGCCCTCTGCTCCCGAGCGCCGAGGCCTGAGCCCCAGCCACCTGGACTTCCCGGTGGTCGGCATCGGCGCGTCCGCTGGCGGACTGCAAGCGATCAAGCTGTTTTTCGAGCACATGCCGCAAGACACTGGCATGGCCTTCGTGATCATCCTGCATTTATCGCCGGATCATCAGAGCGTCGCTGACAAGATCATCCAGGAATCGACGCGGATGCCGGTGCTGCAGGTGACGCAACCGGTGCCGATCGAGAAAAACTGCGTGTACGTCATTTCGCCCGCGCAATCGCTGTCGATGAACGATGGTTACTTACGCGTGAGCACCGCCGCCACACAAACCACCCGACATTCGGCGATCGACCTGTTCTTCCGCGATCTCGCCGATGTGCATCGCGAACGGGCGTTTTGCGTGGTGCTGTCGGGCACCGGCTCCGATGGCGCAGTGGGTTTGTCGCGGATCAAGGAACAGGGCGGCGTCACCTTGGCGCAAGTGCCTGAAGACGCCGAATACGACGGCATGCCGCGCGCCGCGATCGAAACGCGAATGGTCGACCTGGTGCTGCCAGTGGTGGAAATGCCGCAGAAGCTGATGGAGTTGTGGAGCAATTCGCAGAACATCACCCTGCCCAGCGCCAATGACCCCGACATCAAAGTGCAATCGCCGTCCAGCGACCAGGAAGCGGCGATTGCCGAACAGCGTTTGCATGACATCCTGATCTATCTGCGCGCCAGTACCGGCCACGATTTCAAACACTACAAGCGCGCCACCGTGCTGCGCCGCATCGAGCGGCGCATGCAGGTCACCGGCCAGTCCGACCTCAGCACCTATTACGATTACCTGCAAAACACCGCGGACGAAGCCAAGGCGCTGCTGGGCGACATGCTGATCGGTGTGACCAACTTCTTTCGCGACCGCGAAGCCTTCGAGGCGCTGGAGCGCGAAGTGCTGCCGCAATTGGTGCAGTCGGTATCCAGCTCGGCGGAAAAAGAGGAATTGCGCGTCTGGTCTGCCGGCTGCTCTACCGGCGAGGAAGCCTACAGCCTGGCGATCCTGCTCGACGATCAGTTGCAGGTCGAAAACAGCAAGGCCAACCTGCAAGTGTTCGCCACCGATATCGACGAACGTGCGATCAGCGTCGGCCGCGCCGGCACTTACCCGCAAGCCATCGTTACCGACGTACCGCCTAATCGCCTGCGCCATTATTTTGTTAAAGACGACGAGCATTACCGCATCCGCAAGGAAATCCGCGAAAAGGTCCTGTTCGCCAAGCACAGCCTGTTGTCCGATCCGCCATTTTCGCAGATCGATCTGATCACCTGCCGCAACTTGCTGATCTATCTGGATCGCGAAGTGCAGCGCGAAATACTGCAGATGTTCCACTTTGCCTTGCGACCGGGTGGCTTCCTGTTTCTCGGCACTTCGGAAAGCGCCGATGCTTGCCATGAATTGTTCACTCCGGTGGACAAGCGCAACCGCATCTTCCGCGCCAAGACCGGCACGCCGAACAGCCGTCGCACGCCGACCATGCCGCGTGGCGGCTATATGCGCAGCAGTGTCTCGCGTCCGGAAGTGAAGCCCAGCGAACAACCCAAGTTGTCGTTCGCCGACATTCATCGACGTGCGATCGAGCGTTCGGCGCCGCCGAGCATCATTGTCGACAGCAACGCCGATATCCTGCACATGAGCGAAAGCGCCGGGCGCTTTCTGCGACATGTCGGCGGCGAGCTGTCGCGCAACCTGCTGACGCTGATCCTGCCGGAGCTGCGCCTGGAGATTCGCACAACGCTCTTCCAGGTGCAGCAAAGCAACCTGACCGTGCGCTCGCGGGAAGTGATCCTCAAGCGCGAAGAGCGGCAGTTCCGCATCGATCTGATCGCCCAACCGTATAAAGACGACGAGTCGGACAGCGAATGCGTGCTGGTGATCTTCGAGGAAGTGGAAATCGATCCCGCCGAACACGCAGCCACCACCATGTTGCAGACCGAAAGCCAGGTGCTGTCGAACCTTGAGCGCGAACTGCAACGCACCAAGCTGCACCTGCAGGACACCATTGAACAGTCGGAAGTCTCCAGCGAAGAACTGAAAGCCTCCAACGAAGAGATGCAGGCCATCAACGAGGAACTGCGCTCGGCCACCGAAGAGCTGGAAACCAGCAAGGAAGAGCTGCAGTCGATCAATGAAGAGCTGTTGACGGTCAATTACGAGCTGAAAACCAAAGTCGAAGAAACCGACAAGATCAACGATTACCTGACCAACCTGATCGCCTCGACCGACATCGCCACGGTGTTCGTCGATCGCAGCATGCGCATCAAATGGTTCACCCCGCGCGCCACCGATATCTTCAGCATGCTACCGGTCGACACCGGACGTTCGCTGCTCGACATCACGCATCGCCTGAACTATGCCGACCTCGCCGAGGACGCAGCGCAAGTGTTCGAGTCGCTGAACATGATCGAACGTGAAGTGAACAGCACCGATAATCGCTGGTACATCGCCCGGTTACTGCCCTATCGCTCCAGCGAAGATCATATCGACGGCACCGTGCTGACCTTCATCGACATCACGAAACGCCGCGCCGCCGAAGAAGAATTGCGCCTGGGCGAAGAACGCATGCGCCTGGTGGCCGAGAGCACCCGCGATTACGCGATCATCATTCTCGACGAACAAGGCGCGATCACCAGCTGGAACAAAGGCGCCGAACTGATTTTCGGGTACACCAAGGCCGAGGCCGAAGGTGCGTTCTACGATTTCATCTTTACTGCCGAAGATCGTGCTGCCGGCATGGCCGAGAACGAACTGGCGACTGCCCGAACCCACGGCCGCGCCGAAGATGAACGCTGGCACCAGCGCAAGGATGGCAGCCGCTTCTTCTGCAGTGGCGAAGTCACCCTGCTCAGCGGCGATTATCTGCAAGGCTACGTGAAGATCGCCCGCGACCTGACCGGCCACAAACGTGCGCAGGACGAGCAGAGCCAGGAGCTGGCGCAGACGCGCAATACGGTGTCCCTGCGCGATGAGTTCTTTGCGGTCATGTCCCATGAACTCAAACATCCACTGAACCTTATTCAGCTCAACGCCGAGCTGCTGCGACGCCTTCCGGTCATCCGTACCGCGGGGCCGGCGACGAAAGCGGTCAATACCATCTGCGATGCAGTCAACAGCCAGGCGCGGATCATCGATGACCTGCTCGACGTCGCGCGAGTGCGCACCGGCAAGCTCAAGCTGCAACTGACACGGGTTGATCTGAGCGCCGTACTGCGTGATATCCATACCGTGGTGATCAACGAACAGCATGCGACGCGCGTTGATCTGCACTTGCCCACCGAGCCACTGATCATTCATGCCGACCCGACGCGGGTGGAGCAGATCATCTGGAACCTGGTGAACAATGCGCTGAAATTCACCCCACCGACCGGACGAATCGAATTGATCGCCAGTCGCAGTGCGCAAATGGCTCGTCTGGACATCAAGGACAACGGCGTCGGCATCGCTGCGGAAAATCTGGAACATGTGTTCGATCTGTTCGGCCAGGCGGAAAAACAGCACACCAATCATCAGCGCGAAGGTTTGGGGATTGGTCTGTCACTGGTCAGGCAACTGACTGAAGCGCAACATGGCTCGGTTCTGGTGACGTCGCCGGGGTTGGGTGCCGGTTGCACCTTTACCGTGTGCCTGCCGTTGGCTATTGATGTGGTCGAAGAAAGTTCGCCACAAGAGGTTGAAGTGGCATCTGGCAAACTGGATGGCCTGAGTATCCTGCTGGTGGATGACTCACCGGAAGTGCTCGAAACGCTGAAAATGCTGCTGGAAATTGAAGACGCGGATGTTACCGCATTCGATCATCCGGTTGCCGCACTGAAAGCGGCTGAGGGCACGCGTTTCGATCTGATCATTTCCGATCTGGGCATGCCGGTCATGAGCGGCTACGAACTGATGAGCGCGTTACGCAAATTGCCGCTGGTGAAAAATGTACCCGCCATCGCCCTCACTGGTTATGGCACGCAGAGCGATATGCAGAAGTCCCGTGAGGCAGGTTTCGACCAGCACCTCGGCAAACCAGTGGCCTATGACGATTTGATCGAAACCATCGAGGCGCTGCGCCGCTCGCAGCGCCTGTAAGCGATTCAGCTTAGATAGGCGCGCTGGATGCACACGCGACGGTCGATCGCCTGCTGAAGGCGCGCCTTGCTCTCGGCCCAAATGCCTGGATCGACGCGCCTCAGGCGCATCAGATCGAGCATGGCGTTCTTGGCATCCAGATATTCTGACCAGGCATCCGACGCCTTGAGTTTAAGGCGCTCGTGCTCGCTCATCTCCATCCGCCGGATCGCAACTATCGACGGGTCGGTCACCACTGCACTCAGCGTTGTCTGAGTACGATGCGGGGCGGCGAAAACCTGCTGAGCGATAACGATCTCCCGGGCTCGCTCGCTTCCCCACTTCAGCGCAACTTCGCAGGAAATGTCTGTGCCGCGGTCATGAAACTCTTCACTGATCGCTCGCCCCTCCTTCGTATACACGCCGATGAATACTTGGGTGTCGCCACTCAGGCCTATGCGAGCCTGAACCTCGATCTGTAAGCCGTCGCTCAGTGTCTCGTCATGGCCGTACATCGGCAAACGGCTGTTGATCCATAACCAATAGCTGGCTCCACGACGTCGCATGGTCATCCCCCCTGCCCCGAAAGAGAAACATTAAGGCACTGGATCGGAAGGTACGCCATGTCGATTCGTCGGCTTGGTCGACGCCTCAAACTTTTTCGCAGGCAAAACAAAACCCCAACTGCTTTCGCAATTGGGGTTTCGGAATTTAATCTTGACGATGACCTACTCTCACATGGGGAAACCCCA
>NZ_JBUDGD010000009.1:0-129264 GCF_055484735.1 Pseudomonas sp. 15C
CTGGCTGCGCCAGACGGTCGCTGCGCTCCCACGCCCGGATCAATCCCTCCACTCAGCCTTCCGATGTCGCCGGTGAGTCAAAAGCAAGATCAAGAGCACGCGAGCTAACGCTCATTGTTGAGTGGTTGGAAGCGGGTGGTTGGCTTTGGATTTGTGGTGGGGCTGCCCCTCATCGGAACGCCGCCCGCCCAGCCCTCTCGCGAGGGAGAGGGAGCCGATCCTTGTGCTTTTCAAAGTCTGAATTCGACTCGGTATTGCATGTCGGCGTAACTCCCGCATCCACCCCGGTCAGTTCCCTCTCCCTCCGGGAGAGGGCTAGGGTGAGGGGCTTTTGACTTTTGGACTGAGCCATCGCCATCTTCAGCAGGCTGGCTCCCACAGCATCCTTCGCAACGGGGCCGGCACACGCACCGCAAATCCTGGGGAAAATTGCCTGCACGCCAGCCACCCGGTAAAGTGCCGCTCCCCCCGTTTCACCAGAGGCTCGCAGCATGACCCAGACCTTAGATATTGCCGTGATCGGCGCCACCGGTACTGTCGGCGAAACCCTCGTGCAAATCCTTGAAGAGCGCGACTTTCCCGTTGGCAATCTGCACCTGCTGGCCAGCAGTGAATCGGCTGGCAGTTCGGTGCTGTTTCGCAATAAAAACGTACGCGTGCGGGAAGTCGATGAGTTCGATTTCAGCAAGGTCAAACTGGTGTTTTTCGCCGCTGGCGCAGCGGTCTCTCTGAGCTATGCGGCCCGTGCGCATGCCGCTGGTTGTTCGTTGATCGACCTGTCGGGTGCCTTGCCGGCCGATCAGGCGCCGCAAGTGGTGCCGGAAGCCAATGTCGAACTGCTCGCCACGCTGAGCGCGCCGTTTCAGGTCAGCAGCCCAAGCCCTTCGGCGACGTCGCTGGCCGTGGTGCTGGCGCCATTGCTTGATCTGCTCGATCTGCAATACGTCAACGTCACCGCCAATCTGGCGGTTTCCGCGCAAGGTCGCGAAGCCGTGTCCGAGCTGGCGCGGCAGACCGCCGAGCTGTTGAATATGCGTCCGCTTGAGCCGACCTTCTTCGATCGGCAGATGGCGTTCAACCTGCTGGCCCAGGTCGGTACGCCTGATGCGCAGGGCCACACGCTGCTGGAAAAGCGTCTGGTGCGCGAGTTGCGTCAGGTGCTCGCGCAGCCTTCGCTAAAGATTTCCGCAACTTGCGTTCAAGCCCCGGTGTTTTTTGGCGATAGCTTTAGCGTGACCTTGCAATCCGCACGGGCTGTCGACCTGGAAAAGGTCAACGCTGCGCTGGAAGCGGCGTCGGGCATCGAGCTGGTCGAGGCCGGTGATTACCCGACCGCCGTCGGCGACGCGGTGGGGCAGGATGTGGTGTATGTCGGTCGCGTGCGCCTCGGTGTTGACGATCCGGCGGAACTAAATCTGTGGTTGACGTCAGATAACGTACGCAAAGGTGCAGCGCTCAATGCTGTGCAGGTGGCTGAATTGTTGATAAAAGACCTGCTGTAAAAGATACTTGGCAACAATTTGTCGACTGATTCTAGGTCAGCGCTATGCTTGATCCGAAACGTCGATGACGTGTCAGCCCTCCGGGACTTTCCGGGGCATCAAAGAAATGATCGCGCGCGACATCTGTCGTCGTCGCGCGCAATGCCTTACGGCAGCGCTATTCAAAAGCTTCTCGCTGGCCGAGGAACGTTCAAACAAAGGATGAGGCTATGGTTCAAGTTCGCAAACTGGTGTTAGCAATAGCGGCCGCCTCGGCGCTGTCCTCCGGTATGGCGCATGCCCTCGGGCTCGGGGAGCTGACCCTGAAGTCGACCCTGAACCAGCCGCTGGTGGCTGAAATCGAGCTGCTCGATGTCAAGGACCTCACCGCGGCAGAAGTGGTGCCGAGCCTGGCGTCACCTGAAGATTTCGCCAAGGCCGGCGTTGACCGCCAGGCTTTCCTCAATGATCTGACGTTCACCCCGGTGCTCAACGCCAGCGGCAAAAGTGTTTTGCGGGTGACTTCGAGCAAACCGCTGTCGGAACCGATGGTGAAATTCCTCGTGCAGGTGATGTGGCCGAACGGCCGCTTGCTGCGCGATTACAGCGTGTTGCTGGATCCATCGAAGTTCTCGCCGCAGACCGCTGACGCCGCAGCCCAACCGGCGCCGTCGCAAACCATCGCGGCACCGACCACGGGCGCCACGCACCGCGGGCAATACACCACCACGCCGCGCGATACCCTCTGGGAAATCGCCGCGAAGGCGCGCAATGGCGGCTCGGTGCAGCAGACCATGCTGGCCATTCAAGCCCTGAACCCGGATGCGTTTATCGGTGGCAACATCAACCGCCTGAAAACCGGTCAGGTATTGCGTCTGCCAGATCAGGTACAAAGCACGGCGTTGCCGCAGTCCGCAGCCATCGCTGAAGTCGCGGCGCAGAACGAAGCCTGGCGTCAGGGCCGGCGTTATGTGGCCAAGCCGGGCAGCGGTCAACAGCAACTCGATGCGACCAATCGCGGTCGCGTCAATACCGGTGCTGCGCCCAATGCGCAGGACAACCTGAGCCTGGTCTCCGCCGAAAGCGCCAAGGCTGGCCGCAAGGGCCCCGCCGGCGACGCTCAGGCGCTGAGCAACAAACTGGCAATCACTCAGGAAAACCTCGACACGACCCGTCGTGACAATGAGGAACTGAAAAGCCGCATGGCCGATCTGCAAAGCCAGTTGGACAAACTGCAAAAGCTGATCGAGCTGAAGAACAATCAACTGGCGAAGATGCAGGCCGACGGCGCTGTTGCTGCTCCTGGCGCTGCGCCTGGGGTTAATGGCGCGGTGCCGCCGGTACCGGCAATCACCGCTGAATTGGCGGCGACACCGCCAGCCACTCCAGCTGACGCCGCCTCGGCATCGCCCACTCCGGAATCGGCCATCGCGCCACCGGCAGAGACGCCAGTCGAGCCAGTGGTCGAGCCGGTTGTCGAAACCACGCCGGCCGCTGATGGCGACAAGACCTTCAATGAACTGCTGACCAATCCGATTCTGCTCGGGCTGATCGGTGGTGGTGCAGTGGTGCTGCTGCTTCTGCTGCTGCTGCTGGCCCGTCGCCGCAAAGCCCAGCAGGAAGCCGAGAAGCATGTGCGCATGGCTCGTGCGCTGGCTGAAGAGCAGGAGTTCTCCGCCGAACAGGATCTGCCGGAAAGCAGCTTTGAAGGTCTGGAAACACCGGCGGCGAGCGTCAAGCTCAATACCCCGGCACCTGCGCCCGCGCCGACTCCTGCGCCGATCGTGGCGCCGGTGGTCATGGCCGAGCCGATTGCCGCGCCGCTGATCGCGCCGGCCGCGGATCGCTCCGATGACGTCCTCGACAAGGCTCAGTCGCATATCAATGCCGGGCGCCTGAATCAGGCTGCCGCTCTGCTGGAGGAGGGCGTCAGCCTCGAGCCGGAGCGTAGTGACCTGCGTCTGAAACTGATGGAAGTCTACGGTCAGCAGGGCGATCGCGACGCGTTCGTCGCGCAGGAGCGGCAACTGGTGGCCAACGGCGACAACTTCGCCAAAGTTGAAGCGCTGAAAAGCCGCTTTCCGGCGATGGCATTGGTGGCTGCGGGCGGTCTGGCCGCTGCGGCGGTCGCCGCCGAGCTGGACGCGCAATACGTCAAGGACCTGCTGCTGGACGAGCCTGAAGCGCCTGCGCCGGCTGAAGATGACCTGGACAGTGCCTTCGACCTGAGCCTGGACGATCTCGACAACATCACCCCGGTTGAACCGGCGCCAGTGGTCGAGCCTGAAGCACCGGTCGAGTTGGACGCGTTTCCGGCCGACGATGACCTGAGTTTCGAGTCGGTGCTGCAACAGCAGACCGAAGCGAAAGAGAACCTCGACGATCTGTCGGACTTCGACCTTGATATGGACCTCGGCGCCGAGCCATCACCAGCAACCCTGGCTGAAGACGAGTTCCTGCTTGATCTGGATGAAGGTGTGAAGGATCTGCCGCCAGTCGAAGCGCCAGTGGTGGCCGACGTACCGCAGGACGATCTGGAGCTGCCAGCCGACTTCGATCTGTCGCTGGCCGACGAGATGGACAGCAACCCAGCCACCGAGTCGAACGCCTTTACCACCGAACTGGATGATGTCAACGCCGAGCTCGATCGTCTGTCGCAAAGCATCGCCGAGCCGACCTTCACCGAGTCCGACGCGGCGCTGGGTGACGATCTGGGCGAAGACGATTTCGACTTCCTCGCCGGTACTGACGAAGCGGCGACCAAGCTCGATCTCGCTCAGGCCTACATCGACATGGGCGACGCCGACGGCGCGCGCGACATCCTCAATGAAGTGTTGACCGAGGGTAATGAAACCCAGCGGGGCGAGGCCAAGGATATGCTTTCCAACCTGGCGTAGGTTCTGCGTTGAAGCAAAGCGGCAGCCATAGGCTGCCGTTTTTGTTTGTGCCCGATGGTGTGTTGTCTGGACTATTGCTATCGCGAGCAGGCTCACTCCTACAGGAACGCATTCCAAATGTAGGAGTGAGCCTGCTCGCGATGGGGCCGTTGATGGCGATAGAGAAGTCTGGCATCCCTGAACCACCGCCTTATAATGCCCGCCTTTGCAAACACAGCAGGCTGTCCCACCTTGGCTAACATAGATAACCCGGTCGCCGAAATGGCCCCCGACGGCTTTTACCGCGTCGCGTTGGGCGTCGAGTACAAAGGCTCGCGCTACAGCGGCTGGCAGCGGCAGCTGACGGGTGTTGCTACGGTGCAGGAAGAACTCGAAAAGGCCTTGTCGAAAGTCGCCAACTCGCCGGTTTCCCTGCAGTGCGCCGGGCGTACCGACGCCGGCGTGCATGCCTGCGGGCAAGTGGTGCATTTCGACACTCAGGTCGATCGTTCGCTGAAGGCCTGGGTCATGGGCGCCAACATCAATCTGCCCCATGACATCAGCGTCAGCTGGGCGCGGGTGATGCCGGCGCATTTTCATGCACGCTTCAAGGCGATCGCCCGGCGTTATCGGTATGTGATCTATAACGACCAGATCCGCCCGGCGCATCTCAATGAAGAAATCACCTGGAATCACCGTCCGCTGGATGTCGAGCGCATGGCCGAGGCCGCGCAGTACCTGATTGGCACTCACGATTTCAGTGCGTTTCGTGCCGGCCAGTGCCAGGCCAAGTCACCGATCAAGAAGATGCATCACCTGCGCGTGACCCGGCACGGCAAAATGATCGTGCTGGATATCCGCGCCAATGCCTTTTTGCACCACATGGTGCGCAATATTGCCGGTGTGCTGATGACCATCGGTGCGGGCGAGCGCCCGGTCGAGTGGATGAAGGAAGTGCTGGAAAGCCGTGAGCGGCGCTCCGGGGGGGTGACCGCGCATCCTTACGGCTTGTACCTGGTGCAAGTCGAATACCACGATGAATTCCCGCTGCCGGAACGTTTCATCGGGCCACATTTCCTTACGGGTTTCTCCGAACTTGACGGCTGACGCCTTCGAACGCTTTTGTTACCATCCGGGACTTTCCCGGTTTTAGCCTCGGAGTGTTTCCACATGTCAGCCGTTCGCAGCAAGATTTGCGGGATTACCCGCATCGAAGATGCGCTCGCCGCGGTTGAGGCCGGGGCCGACGCGATCGGCCTGGTGTTCTATGCCAAAAGTCCGCGGGCGGTCAGCGTGCAGCAGGCCCGGGCGATCATTCAGGCGCTGCCTCCATTCGTTACCACGGTCGGTCTGTTCGTCAACGCCAGCCGCTGCGAATTGGGGGAAATCCTCGATGCGGTGCCGCTGGACCTGTTGCAGTTCCATGGTGACGAAGCCGCCGAGGACTGTGAAGGCTGGCATCGTCCGTATATCAAGGCGCTGCGGGTCAAGGCGGGCGATGACATCGCAGCGGCCTGCGATGCCTATCCGGGCGCCAGCGGCGTGCTGCTCGACACTTACGTTGAAGGCGTGCCCGGCGGAACCGGAGAAGCATTCGACTGGTCACTGATCCCGCAGCATTTGAGCAAGCCGTTGATTCTGGCGGGCGGGCTGACTCCCGAGAACATTGCCGACGCGGTCGCACGGGTAAAACCTTACGCGGTGGATGTCAGCGGCGGGGTGGAGCAGAGCAAGGGCATCAAGGATCACGCCAGGATTCGGGCATTCATCGAGGCGGTACGCAAAGCACCATAAGGATGTGACGGCTGGCAGTCTGCCGCCGTCCATCAATGCACCTGCACACAGCAGGCGCGGCTGAGGGTTGCCGTTTCGCACGCAGGTCATGTTTCGCGCTGATCGTGGCTAGCGGCAATCATCGCCACACACATGAATTTAGCTCAAGGGCATACGCGGGGCTGCGAACCAGAGCGTTCGGGCCGCCGGTACTGGAGAAAGAAAGCATGAGCAACTGGTTAGTAGACAAACTGATCCCTTCGATCATGCGCTCGGAGGTCAAGAAGAGCTCGGTGCCTGAAGGTCTGTGGCACAAATGCCCTTCGTGCGAGGCTGTGCTGTACCGTCCGGAGCTGGAAAAGACCCTGGATGTCTGCCCAAAGTGCAACCACCACATGCGCATCGGCGCACGCGCGCGCATCGATATTTTCCTCGATGCCGAAGGTCGCAATGAACTGGGCGCCGATCTGGAGCCGGTTGACCGTCTGAAATTCCGCGACGGCAAGAAATACAAAGACCGCCTGACCGCAGCGCAGAAGCAGACCGGCGAGAAAGACGCGCTGATCTCGGTCAGCGGCACGTTGCTGGGCATGCCGGTGGTGGTTTCGGCTTTCGAATTCAATTTCATGGGCGGTTCGATGGGCGCCATTGTCGGTGAGCGCTTTGTCCGTGCTGCCAACTACGCGCTGGAAAACCGTTGCCCGATGATCTGCTTCGCCGCTTCCGGCGGTGCGCGCATGCAGGAAGCGCTGATCTCGCTGATGCAGATGGCCAAGACTTCGGCCGTGCTGGCGCGTCTGCGCGAAGAAGGCATTCCGTTCATCTCGGTGCTGACCGACCCGGTCTACGGCGGCGTTTCCGCCAGTCTGGCGATGCTCGGCGACGTCATCGTCGGTGAGCCGAAAGCCCTGATCGGCTTCGCTGGTCCGCGCGTGATCGAACAAACCGTGCGGGAAAAACTGCCGGAAGGTTTCCAGCGCAGCGAGTTCCTGCTGGAGCACGGCGCGATCGACATGATCATCCATCGTCAGGAACTGCGTCCGCGTCTGGGCAACCTGCTGGCGCAAATGACTGGCAAGCCGACGCCGAAATTCGTCGCTGCGCCCGTCGAGCCGATCGTCGTACCGCCGGTCCCTGCCGGCCTATGACCGAGCGCACCCTTGGCGAATGGCTCGCCTACCTTGAGCAGTTGCATCCATCGGCCATCGACATGGGGCTGGAGCGTTCGCAACAGGTAGCGTCCCGCATGGGGCTGGGCCAGCCGGCGCCTCGGGTGATCACGGTTACCGGCACCAATGGCAAGGGTTCCACCTGCGCATTCGTGGCTGCATTGCTGCGTGCGCAAGGCCTGGACGTTGGTGTCTACAATTCTCCGCACCTGCTGCGTTACAACGAGCGGGTGCAGCTCAATGGCGTCGAAGCCACTGATGCACAGTTGTGCCAGGCGTTTGCCGCCGTCGAGGCCGGGCGTGGCGACACTTCCCTGACTTACTTCGAAATGGGCACGCTGGCGGCGTTCTGGCTGTTTCAACAGGCCGGTCTGGACGCGGTGGTGCTGGAAGTCGGCTTGGGCGGGCGGCTGGACACGGTCAACGTGGTCGATGCCGACATCGCGCTAGTGACCAGTATTGGCGTCGATCACGCTGATTATCTGGGTGATACCCGCGAGTCCGTGGCGTTCGAGAAGGCCGGTATCTTCCGCCAGGGCAAGCCCGCCTTGTGCGGCGATCTCAATCCTCCGCAACCGCTGCTCGACAAGGCACGTGAACTGGCGTGCCCGTTCTTCTTGCGCGGGCGTGATTTCGATCTCGGTGTCACTGACCGGTTCTGGCAGTGGCGCGGGACCGATGCGCAGGGGCAAGTGGTTGAGCTGCGCGATTTGCCGCTGCTCGATCTGCCGATGGAGAACGCGGCGCTGGCCTTGCAGGCGTACCTGTTGCTTGGGTTACCCTGGGATGCGCAGCAGATCGTGGCCGCGTTGCAGGCAACGCGCGTGGTCGGGCGCCTCGATCGGCGGACCTTCGAGTGGAACGGCAAGCGTCTGAACCTGTTGCTCGATGTCGGCCACAATCCGCATGCCGCTGAATACCTGGCAGGTCGCCTGGCCACGCGTCCGCCGCTCGGCAAGCGTCTGGCGGTGTTCGGTTTGCTGGCCGACAAGGATCTGGATGGTGTTGTCGGCGAATTGAATGCTAGTGTCCAGCACTGGGCGGTGGCGCCGCTGGATTCGCCGCGTGCGCGTCCGGTTGCCGAATTGCACGCGGCGCTGCAGGGGCTTGGCGCCTCGGTCACGTCTTACGACAGTGTCGCCGCCGCTTTGGAAGGGCAGTGCGCGCTCGCGACCGCTGACGACGAGATTCTGTTGTTCGGCTCATTTTATTGTGTCGCCGAGGCCCTTGAATGGCTGTCCCGGCGCTCCACGGAGGAAGCGGCAAATGGCTTTGCTGGATAAAGCGTACAAGCAGCGCATGGTTGGCGCACTGGTGCTGGTGGCGCTGGCGGTGATTTTCCTGCCGATGCTGTTTTCTCGTCAGGACGAGCAGCGCCAGGTGACTGTCGATGCGCCCGCTGCGCCGCAAGCGCCGGTCGTGCCGCAGGTGCAGATGGAGCCGGTGGCCGTGCCGGAACCACAAGCCTTGCCGCAAGAGCCTGTGCCAACCGATGAAGAGGTCGCCGCAGACACGACGCCGGCAGCTCCAGCAGCGCCCGCGGCACCAGCGCCGGCACCCGCTGCGCCTATCGCCATCGCCAAGCCGGCAGCGCCGCCTGCGGTGTCCAAGCCGATTCCGGCACCGGCGCAGCCGATCACTTCATCGTCGACCAAGCCTGATCCGGCGCAAAGTCGCGTCGATGCCAACGGTCTATCCGTGAGCTGGTCGGTGCAACTGGCCAGTCTGTCGAGCCGCGCCAGCGCCGAAAGCCTGCAGAAAAATCTGCGTAGTCAGGGCTATAACGCCTACATCCGTTCTGCCGACGGCAAGAATCGGGTGTTCGTCGGCCCGCTGATCGAGCGTGCCGAAGCCGATCGTCTGCGCGATCTGCTCAGTCGCCAGCAGAACCTCAAGGGCTTTGTCGTGCGTTTCCAGCCCGAGCGCGGTTAAAAACTATCGCCTCGATTGAAAAGCACAGGAAATCGCAGCTTACCGAGAGGCATGCGCTCTGCTAAAATGCGCCGCCTTATCCGTCTGTAGGCTGCACTGTGCCATTTACCTGGGTTGACTGGGCGATCGTTGCAATCATCGCCATCTCCGCTTTGATCAGTCTGAGCCGCGGCTTCGTCAAGGAAGCATTATCGCTGGTGACCTGGATCATCGCAGGAGCCGTCGCCTGGATGTTCGGTGGCTCATTGTCCGAGTACCTCGCCGGATACATCGAAACTCCATCGGCTCGCGTGATCGCGGGCTGTGCCATCATGTTTGTCGCCACACTGATCGTGGGCGCAATGATCAATTATCTTATCGGCGAATTGGTTCGCGTCACCGGGTTGTCCGGGACCGATCGATTCCTCGGCATGGCCTTCGGCGCAGCGCGTGGCGTGTTGCTGGTGGTCGTGGCGGTCGGGCTGTTGAGCCTGGGGCCGGTACAGCAGGACGGGTGGTGGAAAGAATCACAGCTCGTACCCAAGTTTCTATTGGTCGCCGACTGGTCCAAAAACCTGATTCTCGGGTGGAGCAGTCAGTGGCTTGCCAGCGGAATCAGCGTACCCGCTGATATTCCGTTCAAGGAGCAACTCTTGCCGGCGGCGAAAACGCCTCAGTGAGTGTTGTTCAGTTCAGATCCATTAAGTAGGGGTTGCGTCGCATGTGTGGCATCGTCGGTATCGTCGGTAAGTCGAACGTCAATCAGGCGCTGTATGACGCGCTAACCGTGCTCCAGCACCGCGGCCAGGACGCTGCCGGTATCGTGACCAGCCATGATGGCCGGTTGTTCCTGCGCAAGGACAATGGCCTGGTGCGTGACGTGTTCCAGCAGCGTCACATGCAGCG
The DNA here is from genome assembly GCF_055484735.1 of Pseudomonas sp. 15C. Taxonomy (NCBI): domain Bacteria; kingdom Pseudomonadati; phylum Pseudomonadota; class Gammaproteobacteria; order Pseudomonadales; family Pseudomonadaceae; genus Pseudomonas; species Pseudomonas sp. 15C. The sequence continues at coordinate 10,117 of NZ_JBUDGD010000009.1, forward strand.
TCTGGTCGGCCACATGGGTATCGGCCACGTCCGTTACCCGACGGCGGGCAGCTCGACTTCGGCCGAAGCCCAGCCGTTCTACGTCAACTCGCCTTACGGCATCACCCTGGCGCACAACGGCAACCTGACCAACGTTGAACAGTTGGCCAAGGAAATCTACGAGTCCGATCTGCGTCACGTCAACACCAGTTCCGACTCGGAAGTGCTGCTCAACGTGTTCGCCCACGAGCTGGCCCAGCGCGGCAAGCTGCAACCGACCGAAGAAGACGTGTTTGCCGCCGTGACTGACGTGCACAACCGCTGCGTCGGTGGTTACGCGGTCGTGGCCATGGTCACCGGTTACGGCATCGTCGGTTTCCGCGATCCGCACGGCATCCGTCCGATTGTGTTCGGCCAGCGTCACACCGACGAAGGCGTCGAGTACATGATCGCCTCGGAAAGCGTTTCGCTGGATGTGCTCGGTTTCACCCTGATTCGCGACCTCGCGCCGGGCGAAGCGGTGTACATCACCGAAGACGGCAAGCTGCACACCCGTCAGTGCGCGACCAACCCGTCGCTGACCCCATGCATCTTCGAGCACGTCTACCTGGCGCGTCCGGATTCAATCATTGATGGCGTTTCGGTCTACAAGGCGCGTCTGCGCATGGGTGAGAAGCTCGCCGAAAAGATCCAGCGCGAGCGTCCGGAGCACGATATCGACGTGGTCATCCCGATTCCGGACACCAGCCGTACCGCGGCACTGGAACTGGCCAATCATCTGGGCGTGAAATTCCGCGAAGGTTTCGTCAAGAACCGCTACATCGGCCGGACCTTCATCATGCCCGGCCAGGCGGCTCGCAAAAAGTCGGTGCGCCAGAAGCTCAACGCCATCGAGCTGGAATTCCGTGGCAAGAACGTGATGTTGGTTGACGACTCGATCGTGCGCGGCACCACGTGCAAGCAGATTATCCAGATGGCCCGCGAAGCCGGCGCGAAAAACGTCTACTTCTGCTCGGCGGCGCCGGCGGTACGCTTCCCGAACGTGTACGGCATCGACATGCCGAGCGCGCACGAACTGATCGCGCACAATCGTTCGACTCAGGACGTGGCGGATCTGATCGGCGCTGACTGGTTGATCTATCAGGATCTGCCGGACTTGATCGAAGCGGTCGGTGGCGGCAAGATCAAGATCGAGCAGTTCGATTGTGCGGTGTTTGACGGCAAGTACGTTACCGGCGACGTCGACGAGGCCTACCTGAACAAGATCGAACAGGCACGCAACGATGCCTCGAAGGTCAAGACCCAGGCGGTCAGTGCGATCATCGATCTGTACAACAACTGAGTTTCTACCGGCCCTGAGGGGCCGGTTTTGTATCTGATAGTCAATTTTCGAGAACAGGGCAAGGAGTGACAGCATGAGTCAGGAATGGGATGCCGGTCGGCTGGACAGCGATCTCGAAGGCGTAGCGTTCGATACTCTGGCCGTACGCGCCGGTCAGCACCGTACGCCGGAAGGCGAGCACGGCGATCCGATGTTCTTCACCTCCAGCTACGTGTTCCGTACCGCCGCCGATGCGGCCGCACGGTTTGCCGGAGAAGTGCCGGGCAACGTCTACTCGCGCTACACCAACCCGACCGTGCGCGCATTCGAAGAGCGCATCGCTGCGCTGGAAGGTGCCGAGCAGGCCGTTGCGACCGCCACCGGCATGGCGGCGATCATGGCAGTGGTCATGAGCCTGTGCAGTGCCGGTGACCACGTGCTGGTTTCGCGCAGTGTGTTCGGTTCGACCATCAGCCTGTTCGAGAAGTACTTCAAGCGCTTCGGTGTGCAAGTCGATTACGTGCCCCTCGCTGATCTGTCGGCGTGGGATGCGGCGATCAAGTCCAACACCAAGCTACTGTTTGTCGAGTCGCCCTCCAATCCGCTGGCCGAGCTGGTCGATATTGCCGCGCTGGCGGAAATCGCTCACGCCAAAGGCGCGATGCTGGTGGTCGATAACTGCTTCTGCACCCCGGCGTTGCAGCAGCCGCTGAAGATGGGCGCGGACATCGTCGTGCATTCGGCGACCAAATTCATCGACGGCCAGGGTCGTTGCATGGGCGGTGTAGTCGCTGGCCGCAGCGAGCAGATGAAAGAAGTTGTCGGCTTTCTGCGTACCGCCGGGCCGACGCTGAGCCCGTTCAATGCATGGATTTTCCTCAAGGGTCTGGAAACCCTCAACCTTCGCATGAAGGCGCATTGCGCCAACGCGCAGGAGCTGGCCGAATGGCTGGAACAGCAGGAAGGCATCGAGAAGGTCCATTACGCCGGTCTGAAAAGCCATCCGCAGCACGAACTGGCACAGCGCCAGCAGAAGGCCTTCGGTGCGGTGGTGAGTTTTGAGGTCAAGGGGGGCAAGGAGGGCGCCTGGCGCTTTATCGACGCCACTCGACTGATTTCGATCACCGCTAACCTGGGCGACAGCAAGACCACGATTACCCATCCAAGCACCACCTCCCACGGCCGTCTGGCGCCGCAGGAGCGCGAAGCGGCGGGTATTCGTGACAGCCTGATCCGCATTGCGGTCGGTCTGGAAGATGTGGCTGACCTGCAGGCCGATCTGGCGCGCGGTCTGGCTGCGTTGTGATCGAATTGTCTACGCCGACCGCAGGCACCCATGGCCGCGTTGCGCTGGTCACGGGGGCCGCGCGGGGCATCGGTCTGGGGATCTCGGCCTGGCTGATCAGCGAAGGCTGGCAAGTGGTGCTGACCGATCTCGATCGCACGCGCGGCTCGAAAGTGGCGAAGGTGTTGGGTGAAAATGCCTGGTTCATCGCCATGGATGTCGCCGACGAAAATCAGGTCGCCCTCGGCGTAGCTGAGGTGCTGGGGCAGTTTGGCCGGCTCGATGCGCTGGTTTGCAACGCCGCTGTGGCTGACCCCCATAACATCACCCTGGAAAGCCTTGATCTGGCGTACTGGAATCGCGTGCTGGCGGTGAACCTCAGCGGGCCGATGCTGCTGGCCAAGCACTGTGCACCGTACCTGCGCGCGCACAACGGTTCGATCGTCAATCTGGCCTCGACCCGCGCCCGTCAGTCCGAAGCAGATAGCGAAGCGTATGCGGCAAGCAAGGGCGGGCTGCTGGCACTGACTCACGCGCTTGCAATCAGCCTCGGCCCGGAGATTCGCGTCAACGCCGTCAGCCCCGGCTGGATCGATGCGCGCGACCCCTCTGCGCGGCGCGCCGAACCCTTGGCAGATGCCGATCATGCCCAGCATCCGGCGGGCAGGGTAGGCACGGTCGAAGACGTCGCGGCGATGGTGGCGTGGCTGCTGTCGAGGAATGCCGGGTTCGTCACCGGGCAGGAATTCGTCGTCGATGGCGGCATGACCAAGAAAATGATTTACACGGAATAATGGGCGAAGCCGCGATCCTGTAGGAGCGAGCCTGCTCGCGATAGCGGTTTCAGGGTTGATGCTTTATTCCGGGAATGACTCGATTCTGTCTTTTTCAGAAAAACTTCAATCCTGCTATTGACTTAGGTTCGCTACCTGCGTAAATTTCGCGGCCTCGGAGATGCAAACGGGTGATTAGCTCAGCTGGGAGAGCGTCTGCCTTACAAGCAGAATGTCGGCGGTTCGATCCCGTCATCACCCACCACTCCCGAGAAACTTGCGCAAGCAAGAGCGTAGGCTGAAAGTGCCTGCACCGACGCGCAGCGGTAGTTCAGTCGGTTAGAATACCGGCCTGTCACGCCGGGGGTCGCGGGTTCGAGTCCCGTCCGCTGCGCCATATTTTACGAGTCAGAGCAATCTGGTTCGCGATTGCAGAGCACCGAAGCCTGCAGTCAAAACGAGTTACTTGAGCGCAAGCTCAAAGCGATACGCAGCGGTAGTTCAGTCGGTTAGAATACCGGCCTGTCACGCCGGGGGTCGCGGGTTCGAGTCCCGTCCGCTGCGCCATATCTGCTCCAAGGACCACTGAACGCCTTGAAGCACCGAAGTCAGCCAACGGTTGATTCGGAATCGATAGCAAAGACCCTGGTCGAAAGACCGGGGTTTTTTGTGTCTGAAATTTGATCTTCCCTCCTGAATCCAGCGCAAATCCCTTGTAGGAGTGAGCCTGCTCGCGATCGCGGTAGTCCAGTCGCCAACTTTGTGACTGAAGAATCGCAATCGCGAGCAGGCTCACTCCTACAGGATTCGATTTTCAAATCAGTTGCTGCGATACCACGCCGCATTGATTTTTTGATTATTTGGTCAGCTTTTTTGTGTCTGGTTGTTTGCTGCGGCCTCGGAAACCTTTAAAGTTAACCTTTCGGTCAGCTTTGCACTGTCAACACAGCTCTTTGCTTCGCCAGAAAGGGCTTCTGCAAGACTCGAGATCCCCAGTAGATAACCACAAGGGCGGATATATAACCGCCCAGAGGATGATCCATGTCCAACCGTGAAATATCCCGGCGCTCGTTCCTCCAGGGCGGGCTGGTGGCGGGTGTGAGCGTCACGCTCACGCCGCTCAGCAGTCAGGCGCTGGCTGCCTTGATGGAAAACAGCGTCACTGTGCCGTCCGAGCAGTGGCTCGGCCACAATGGCAAGGCGCGTCAGCGAAACGATGCCTTGTCCAAGGTCTGCGGCAGCAAAGTGTTTGCCCGCGACATCCGCTCCAAAGACATGCCGGGCTGGCCGCACCAGCAAGGCCACGCCATGTTGCTGAAAACCATCAAGGCTGACCGAATCTACAACGGCTTCGACCTGTCCTGGCTCGGCACCGAGTTGCAGCCGGACCGCATCGTCACCGCCGCTGACCTGGACAAGGACGGCATCGTCTTCCCCGAAGAGCACGCCCCTGATCCGCTGCTGCCGGAAGGCAAGGTACCGATGTTCATCGGCCACCCGGTGGCGATCCTGATCTGGAACGATTTCGAGCGTTTCCGTCAGGCCAAGAACCAGCTCAAATTCAACGACAAAGCGATTCGTTACGGCGACAAGGTGCCGTTCTACGAAGGCGATCCCTACGGCAGCTTCCGCTACGTACGTGTCGGCGGCCCGACCTCGGCGGATGAAGACGAGTTTGCCAGCCTGAAGGACTCGATCCTGTTCCCGATGCTGAAAAACCGTCGCCCGGTGTGGAATTCCCAGCCGAACCTGCACGGCAACCTGACCGAGCGCGGCCTGTTCTACGCCGAGCGCATGAAGAAAGAGATCGATACGCCGCCGGACAACTGGCTGGTGTTCGACGAGCGCTACAAGACCCCATCGATCGAGCCGGCCGCGCTGGAACCGGACAACGGCAACGGCTGGTACGATCCGCAGACCAAGACCCTGCACTTCGTCGTGGCCACCCAGTGCCCGCTGGAAGTAGCGACCGAGACCGCGAAAATGATCGCGCCGTCGCGTTTTGGCCTCGCCAATCTGAACATGCACCCGGGTTACACCGTCGGTTATGGCTCCAAGGACCACAACATTTTCGTCTACTACGCAGCCCTCGCTGCGCTGTATGGCGCTGGGGTGCCGGTGCGTCTGGCCAACGACCGCTACGAGCAATTTCAGAGCGGCATCAAGCGTCACCCGTTCGACATCCGCTACCAGTTGGCCGTGGACAAGAACGACTACACCTTCAAGATCTTCCGCGCTGAAATGAGCGTCGACGGTGGCGGTCGGGTCAACTACAGCCCGTCGGTGGCGGCGGTTGGTGCAACAGCGGCGCAGTCGATCTACTACATGCCGCAGAACGATCTGCAGGTCACGGCGTACCACTCACGTGCGGTGGAAGCAGGCTCGATGCGCGGTTACGGCACATTGCAGAGCATGGCATCGACCGAAATGATGGTCGATGAAATCGCCGATCGCCTCGGCGTCGACGCAATTGATCTGCGGCGCAAGAACGCCCTGCGTTCGGGCATGAAAAACACCCAGGGCGCGATTCCTGCCGGTGCACTGCGCCTGCACGAAATTCTCGACAAGGCCGCGGTGCACCAAGTCTGGAAAAACCGCAACGCGATCAAGCAGCAGCGCGAAGCGGCAGACCCGGACAACTGGTACGGCGTCGGTTTCGCCATTTGCCAGAAAGACTTCGGCACCGGTTCCGAAGCGCCGATGGCCAGCATCGAGTTCAACGCTGACGGGCGCATCAGCCTTCGCCACATCGGCATCGAAATCGGCACTGGCATGTCCACCTCGCAAGCGCTGGTGGTTGCCGATTTCCTCGGCAGCCCGGCCCATGAAGTGAAAACCGGCGAAACCGAATGGAAGGAAATGCAGCTGATCACCAGTGGCAACCCTTACATCATGAGCCAGGCCGAGCAGGACAACCTGCTGCGCAACCCGCGTTGGGTCGGCAAATTGGCTTCGGCATCGTCGGCGACCAACTCGGCCTACTACTTCAGCCACGCCACCCGGGAAGCGGCGCGCGTGCTGTTCAATCATGGACTGTGGCCAGCGGCGCTGGAGATCTGGCGTCAGGGCCCGCATGGCGGCCAGGCCAACCCTTACGTGGTGCGTCGCGAAGATGCGCACTGGGTCGACGGCAAACTGACCGCCAACGGCATGCAACCGCTGAGCTTCGAAGAACTGGCCAAGCGCGCTCACGAACGCGGTCTGGTCACCGCGGCCACCGTGCACGGTTTCAACCGCTGGAGCTGGGCCGAGGCTGAATACAGCATCGACGGTGTACGCGAGCGCCTGCCGCTTGACGGTCTGGCGGTGAAGTACGGTGATGGCGCGCCGCAAGCGAAAAAGGCGCAGATGAACAGCGCCGGTTTCCATTTGCTCGATCGCCAGAACATCAACTACCCGGTGGTGCAGTTGAATAACGCCGCGGTGACGTACTACAGCCCGGTCGCCACGCTGGTCGAGCTTAAGGTCAATAAAGGTTCTGCAGAAGTTGAAGTGCTCAACCACCATTCGTGGGTCGAGTGCGGCCGCGTGCTGGTCGAAGAACTGGTCAAGGGCCAGCTCGAAGGCGGCATCGCCATGGGCATCGGGCACGCTTTGATGGAAGAAATGCCGCTGTACGAAGGCGGGCCGGGGGAGGGTGACTGGAACTTCAACCGTTATCGCTTGCCGATGGCCCGTCACGTTGCGGTGTGGAAGCAGACCGCGGAAATTCTGCCGCCGCTGTCACCGAGCGATCCGTCCAAGGGCATCGCCGAAGTGGTGATGATCCCGATTGTCGGCGCCATCGGTAACGCCGTGGCACACGCCATCGGTAAACGTGTTCGCGACCTGCCCATCACTGCTGCGCGCATCAAGGAGGCCCTCAATGGCTAACCGTCCGCTTCAACTGATCCTCAATGGTCAATCCGTCGGCCCGGTGGACATCCCTGATGACCTGCCGATGATCGACTATCTGCACGAATACAAAAACCTCACCGGTTCGCGTCTGGGCTGTGGCCAGGGCATCTGCCACGCCTGCGTGGTGATCGTCGACAACCCGGACGGCACCAGCGAAGAAGTGCGCACCTGCATCACCGGCGCACATTATTTCGAGGGCAAAAAGGTTCGCACCATCGAGGCCCACGCCAAGCGTGACGAGCAGGGCCAGGTCACTGAGCTGAATCCGATCCAGCAACGCTTCGTCGATGAGTTCGCCTTCCAGTGCAGCTACTGCGCGCCGGGCTTCGTCAACGCCGCGACGGTATTGGTGGAAAAGCTGCAGCGTCAGCCAATCGTCAAAAGCCAGCTGGAACAAGTCATCGAGGACAGCCTCGGCCATCACGTCTGCCGTTGCACCGGGTACGTGCGTTATTACAACGCCACCCGCAACGTGCTGACCGATCTCGGCCTGGTCAAGGAGGGTTGAACATGAAGCGTTTACTGACCCGCCTGACGCTGGCGGTCGGCCTTGCCGCGCCAGTGTTGTTTGCCCATGCCGATGAGCAAGTCAAACGCGGCGAATACCTCGCCCGCGCCGCCGATTGCATGGCCTGCCACACCGCCGCCGGTGGTGCGCCATTTGCCGGCGGACTGCCGATCGTCTCGCCGTTCGGCACGATCTACGGCACCAACATCACTCCGAGCAAGAAATACGGCATCGGTTTGTACAACGATGACGAATTCTTCGCTGCGCTGACCGAAGGCAAGCGGCGCGACGGGGCGAACCTGTATCCGGCGATGCCGTATACCTCGTATCACCTGATGCCGCGCGCAGACTCCGATGCGATTCATGCCTATCTGAAAACCATCGAGCCGATCGAGCGTGCCGCGCCGGTCACCAGCCTGAGTTTTCCGTTTAACGTGCGCCCGGGCCTGATGGGCTGGAACATGCTCTATGGCAGCGCTCTGAAGCTGGAACCGGCCGAAGGCAAAAGCGAAGCGTGGAAGCGCGGCCAGTACATGGTCGAAGTGCTCGGCCACTGCGGCGAATGCCATACCCCGCGCGGCCTGCCGGGCGCAATGCAGCTGGACAAGCGCTTGACTGGCGGCATCCTCAACGGCTACCTGGCGCCGAGCCTGCTCGCCACCGATCTGGCTGCGCGCGGCTGGAACCAGCAGGATCTGGCGACGTTTCTTAAGCACGGCATGAGTGCGCAGGGCACGATGTTCAACGAGATGTTCCCGGTGTTTCACAACAGCACCCAGGGTCTCAAGGATCCGGATCTGGCGGCCATGGCGACTTTCCTGCTGGGCGAGCAACCGCCGGCAGCAAAGGCGCTGGTTGAAGTGCCAGTCGAGCAGCTCGGTGCCAGTGCCCAGCGCGGTCGTCAGGAATACCTGAACGTCTGCGCCGGTTGTCACGCGGCGGGCGGCGAAGGCAAGCCGCACATCGCGGTGGCCATGCGCGGCAACACCACGTTGCGTCTGGAAGACCCGCGTAACCTGCTGCGGGTGATCGAGGACGGCATCGGCGAACAGAAGTTTTCCGGGTTCGAGCACATGCAACCAATGCCGGGATTTGCCGGCAAGCTCAGTCCTGAGCAACTGACCGATCTGCTCAACTACCTGCGTCAAGGCTGGGGCGGGCAATCGGCAGAGCTGGCGGTGAGCGAGGTGCAGAAGCTGCAAGCCGACGCACCGTCGATCGAGCACAAGGCGCACTGACATGCAGCATCTCGATCTGCAAGTGGTGCGCCGGGCGCTGGAGTGGTCACAGGCCGGGCAGCGCATCTGGCTGTGCACGGTGCTGGCGACCTATGGCTCGGCACCGCGCGCGCCGGGTTCGCTGTTGGCGGTGAATGACGGCGGGCAGTGGATCGGATCGCTGTCCGGTGGTTGCGTCGAGGAAGATTTTCTCCAGCGAGTCGCCGAGGGTGCGTTTCACGATCCCGTCAACGTTGTGCGTTACGGCGAGGGTGGCGATCCGCGCTCGCGGGTCAGTCTGCCCTGTGGCGGCATTCTTGATGTGCTGGTGGAAAAACTGGATGCCGATTGCGAGGTGCAGGCGCATCTGCGCGAACTGCAATCGGCGCTGCTCGGTCAGCGTCGTCTGATTCGTGAGGTCGATTTGGCCGATGGTGCGCGCAGACTGTTCGCTGACCGCGAGCAGGGCGCGCGGATCGAGCGCGAGCTTGATCGGGTACGCATTCGTATCGGCGCGGCGCAGCGCTTGTTGCTCGCCGGGTATTCCAGCGTCGCGCAGGCGTGCGCCGAGTTCGCCGTAGGCCTGGGCTTCGAGGTGATTCTCTGCGACCCGCGCGATGAAGTGCTTGAGGGAGTCATACTCGATGGCGTGGAAATTCGCCGGCAGTTGCCGTCGGTGTTCATTGCTGACGGCGGCTGTCATCGTGATACCGCGGTGGTGGCGCTGACTCATGATCCACGCATCGACGATCTGGCAATGATGGAAGCGGTGCGCACCGAAGCGTTCTACATCGGCGTGATGGGTTCACTGCAGACTTCGCAAAAGCGCTTCGAGCGTTTGCGTCGGATTGGCGGACTGGGGGAGGGCGAGCTGGCGCGGATTCATGCGCCGATCGGTCTCAATCTTGGCAGCAAGACCCCAGTGGAAATCGCCTTGGCGGTGCTGGCGGATATCGTGCGGATTCGTAGCGGGATTCCTCGGGACCAGCTCTGAGTCACGTTTCATGAAAAAAGGGCCGCTGTTCAGCGGCCCCTTTTTTTACATTCCGAATTTGTCGCGCAATCCGTAATACCACGCGCCGAGTGCGGCGAACGGTGTGCGCAGCAGCTGCCCGCCGGGGAACGGGTAATGCGGCAGGTCGGCGAACGCATCGAAACGCTCGGCCTGACCGCGCAACGCTTCGGCTAACACCTTGCCCGCCAGGTGCGTATACGTGACGCCATGGCCGCTGCAACCTTGCGAGTAATAGATGTTGTCGCCAAGGCGTCCGACCTGCGGCAAACGCGACAGCGTCAGCAGGAAGTTTCCGGTCCAGGCGTAGTCAATCTTCACATCCTTGAGCTGCGGAAAAGCCTTGAGCATTTTCGGGCGGATAATCGCCTCGATATTGGCCGGGTCACGCGCGCCATACACCACACCGCCGCCGAAGATCAGGCGTTTGTCACTCGTCAGGCGGTAGTAGTCGAGCAGGTAGTTGCAGTCTTCAACGCAATAGTCCTGCGGCAGCAGTGCTTTGGCCAACTCATCGCCCAACGGCTCGGTGGTGATCACCTGAGTGCCGCACGGCATCGATTTGGCTGCTAGCTCCGGTACCAGGTTGCCGAGGTAGGCATTGCCAGCAACGATGATGAACTTGGCCCTGACCTTGCCCTGCGGCGTATGCACAACCGGATTGGCACCGCGTTCAATACGCACTGCCGGCGACTGTTCATGAATAATGCCGCCGAGGGACTCAACGGCTGCCGCTTCGCCGAGCGCCAGGTTCAGCGGATGGATATGCCCGCCGCTCATGTCGAGCATGCCGCCGACGTATTGCTCACAACCGACGACTTCACGAATACGACGCTGATCCAGCAGCTCAAGCTGGGTGTGGCCAAAACGCTCCCAGAGGCGCTTCTGCGATTCCAGATGGCCCATCTGCTTGGGTGTAAGCGCGGCGAACACGCCGCCGTCCTTCAAATCGCATTGAATATTGTATTTGGCCACACGCTCGCGAATGATCCGACCGCCCTCAAAGGCCATCTGCCCAAGCAATTGCGCTTGCTTCGGACCGACGCTGCGTTCGATCACGTCAATGTCCCGGCTGTAACTGTTGACGATCTGCCCGCCATTGCGCCCCGAAGCGCCGAAGCCGACCCTGGCCGCTTCCAGCACGGTTACGCGAAAACCGTTCTCCAGCAGAAACAGCGCCGAGGACAGCCCGGTGTACCCGGCGCCAATCACACAGACATCCGTCTCCACATCATCCTGTAGCGCCGGACGGGACGGCGCGGCGTTGGCCGACGCAGCGTAATACGATTCTGGGTAAGGGGTGTTCGCCATCCTGCCGCCTCTGTTTAATATATTTTACGAGTGCGCCGATCCTACCCGAGTTGAAAAACCTCCGCCAGCCACCGGAAAAACCGTGTTGCCGGGGGCAAATCAAATATTTTGCATATTCATAGGGTTAGGTGAAAAAAAGGTGTTGACACCCCTCCGGAATTCCGTAGAATGCCGCCTCACAGCAGGCACGTAGCTCAGTTGGTTAGAGCACCACCTTGACATGGTGGGGGTCGTTGGTTCGAGTCCAATCGCGCCTACCAAACAAAATCCGCTCTGCTGGGCGGTCTGAAAGGGCTCACCGAAAGGTGAGCCCTTTTTTGTTGTCTGGAATTTGCCAAATCCGCTTGGTGACCTACGTAAATGAAAGGGCTTTCAGGCGTGTACGGTCAGGCGCTCTGCGGATTACTGCGTCCGTTTTCTTCTCCCGCCAGATTTGTGAAGAATATGCAGCCTATCAGCCTTGCGAACAGCGTCAGTGTTTCGGCGAGGTCCGGGTTATCGAACAGCACCGCCCGAGAGTCCAGCGCGCATAGAGCACCCCACAGCCGGCCATCCGGCAAGAAAACAGGTGCTCCTGCATAGCTCTCGATCGCAAATTGTTTCACCACTGGACGCGAGCAAAGCCGACCGTCTTCACTGATTTTCGGCAGGAAAAGCACCTTGGGATCGCGCCGAAATTCGCTGCAAAGCGTGGTCTCCAGATCCAGGGTATCGCCGACGTTGATACCCAGCTCGATCGGATCGTACGCCGAGCAAACTATCCATTCGGTTTCGGTAAATTTTGCGATCCCGGCAAAGCGTGTTCCGGTCAAGCGCGTTACGAGCTGCAAGATATTGGTTGTTGCTTCGATTTCGGCAATCGCCGAGCGCTCTTCTGCACTCAGGGATGCTTTGAGAACAGTCTCACTCATTTCCATACGTTCAAATCTCCGGATTGCTTCTGCGTTGCCGGGTCTGTCCCTGACATCGTATTTACCAAGGTTCTTGCCAGCGGCGTTAGCGTAGCCTTCCTCGCGGGCCTTTGTCACAGGACCATTTCCTGCATTGACCGTTCGCTTTCAGGTACGTTAGTCCAGCATCCACTAAAATAATGTGGATATTGAAGGGGTTACGGTCGTATTGAACCAGCCGGTTATCAGAAAATTGTTGTGACGGCAGGTGGGATTGAGTAACATCCGCCCCGCGTTCACCACCACGGTTTATGCATTTTTAAATCCCATGCTTCCATCAGCTGCTTGGGATTTTTTTTGCCTGCGATTTGGCTTTTTCTTTCGTGACGATTCGGTTCGACAAGGACGCTACGCGTTTGACGATTTTCCGAACGGACAGCTTTGGCGCGCGGCGAAGCGCTCGCGACAGGCGCGCCCATCAGTCATGTCGAGGTCTTGGTATTGGTATTGGTGGTGATCGTAGCGACCGGAATGGCGCGTGGCGTGACATTTGTTTAGCGGTGCGAATTCCCTGCGCTCTATCGGAAACGTCCGACAGCCAGTCTTTGAGATGGCAGGTAGTATCTGGCGGGCAACGGGGGGAATGGCGTGTTGAAGTGAAGGCGGGACTTGCGTGTCAGGCGCCGTGCCCAGCGATGTGGGAAGCGGATGGCAAAACGGCGCGTAAAGCTCTAGCCAGTCATTCCACGAGGTAAACGGACTGGCTACTGACTGCGATGCGACTCAAGGCGTTTGGGGCTTGTCCGGAGCGGTCAGGCCAGCCTGGATGCGCTGGTAAATCTCTTCACGGTGCACGGCCACGTTTTTCGGTGCGTTGATGCCAATGCGGACCTGTTGGCCGCTAACGCCCAGAATGGTGATAGTGATGTCGTCGCCAATGTTTATGCTTTCACCGACTTTGCGGGTGAGTATCAGCATGGTCTTCTCCTTGATTGCTTTGTAGGGCACCTGATTCAGACAGTGCAGAGGTCGGTGGTACGTATAGATTAGTGCGAAGTCTCACGGTTTGGGTGCCTCTTTCTGACGCGCAGAAGCGGCATTAATTCCCAGGGCGTAACTATACAGAGGCTGCAAGCATCAATCTCGTTGTTTTGTGCCCATTTTGCGGGGCTCGCGAAGATTTATGAATGATAAGATCGCGGCTTTGGGATTTTCGAGGAAAGCGTTGTGCGCAAATTGGTCTGGGTAATCGCAGCACTTGTACTGGCGGGCTGTGGAGAGGGCAAGCAAGGTGATCTGCCGACGCCGAAAACGGCTGTCGCAGCGCCGGCAGTCGCGGCTGCTCCGCAGTGGGATCTGGAAGTTCGCGGAGAAACACCACAAGCGGTCAGTGATCTGAGTGGCTGGTTGATCGAGCATGCTTTCGTGCCGACGGTCATCAAGGACAGCAGCGGTAAAACGCGGATTCTGATTGGCCCGTTCAATTCCAAAGCCGAGGCCGAAGCACGGAAGGTGCAGGTGGACGCGGCGCTGGTCAAGGCGAAAAAACAGAACATCGAATCGGTGCTGGTCGAACATCCGATCGCGCCATAAACGATCCGTTCGGCGGAGCTTGCTAAAGGCTGTCAGGCGCGACTCGTTCCTTGTGCAGTCGCTGATGATTTCCAGAAGGAGCTCCCATGGCCTCCGCCAATCCGTACAAGCTGTTTGATACAACCCTGCAACGCAAGACCCGGCTGAGTCCGCACTTGATGCGCATCACATTGGCGGGGCCGTCAGTGGCAGAAATGGCTACCTGGGCTCCGGATCAGCGGGTGAAACTGTTTTTTCCCGCGGCCAATGGTTCGCACGCGAAGCTCGCGCAGGAGGACGGCTGGTACGCTCGGTTTCGCTCGATGCTCGCGGATCGACGCCCGGCGATGCGCACCTACACCATCCGCCACTTGCGCGCCGGGCAAGGCGAAGTCGATATCGATTTTGTCCTGCACGGCGAGACCGGTCCGGCGTCGCGCTGGGCACTGCATTCGCAGCCAGGCGATACCATGCAGATCCTTGCGCCTGACCGGCAGTTCTCGGCGAAGGAGGCGGGCGGTTTCGAGTGGAAGCCACCGCAAACCCTCAAGCAGGTGCTATTGGTTGCCGATGCGACAGCGCTGCCGGCCGCAATGGGCATACTGGATCAGTTGGCGATGTCTTCGGCGCCGCCGCAAGTCCAGGCGTTTTTCGAAGTGGACAGCATGCAGGACATGCTAGCCGTTCCCGATTGGCCCGGGTTGTCGGTGCAGTGGCTGGTTCGCGATCAGGCGAGCGAGTCGGTCGCTGGGACCTTGATGGTGCAAGCCGTGCGGACAGCTGTTTTGCCAGTCCATACGGCCTCGGTCGCCCAATCACCTGAACTGGCTGATGTCGATATCGAAAAAGACATTCTCTGGGAGATCGCCGATACCGCCCCGGATGGATTTTACGGCTGGATTGCCGGAGAGTCTGCAGCGGTGATGAGCTTGCGCAGATACCTGATCAAGGACTGCGGCCTACCGCGCGAATCGCTCAATCTGATGGGTTACTGGCGACACAACAAGGCGGCTAATTAGCCAATAAAAAAGCCTCGAACATCACGTTCGAGGCTTTCTTTTTTGCCTGCCGATTCAGCCGCAGGCTTTCATGTTCACCGGGCCGACGAATTCATTGCCGCGTCCCATCACACACGCCACGCTCTGATTGCGCTGGCGCTCCCAGTCCTGCACCGGGTAGGTCTTGTCCCACGCCTCATACAATTTTCGATCCTGTTTCGACAGGCGCAAGCCGTACTGCTTGCTCATATAGAAGTACGTTCGGGCAATCATGCCGCGAATCGAGGGGCGTGGCATGACCTTTTTTGCCTTGAAATCGACCTGAGTCAAGCACGAGCCATACTGGCCGGATTGGACCGGCAACCAGCCGAAGCTGAAGTTGCTGCGGTCACCATTCACCTCGCCAATGCTCGGCACCAGGTTGTGCAGATCGGCCTCGGCTTTCTGGTAGACCGGGTCGTAGCGAGTGCAGTTCTTGCGTCCACCGGTCTGCCAGCATTGGCGCTGATGGCCGATTTGCCAGGCCGGCACAATGTGCTCCCACTCGATGCGTGAGGCGCGCTTGGCGCTCTTGCGCGGGACGTAGCCGCAGGCTTTCAGATCAACCCGGTTCCCGGTGTATTTGCACCCGCAATAAAACTCGGTGGACTGGGGCGCATAGAGTTTCCAGGCCGCCTTCTTGGCTTCGGAAAAAGTTCGGGGGGCGCCAGCCTGAGCACCCATGGCGATAAACAACAGCAGCAACGCGAAACAACGGACACTCATTGAATCAATCTTCCTTCGGCACAACCCAAAAAATCTGTACGCCACCGTCGTCGCGATAAGCGAGGGTGACATTGTCGTTCTCGTCGATTTCCTCGAGCAGGCGCTCCCAGTCGTCCATCGGCTCGTCTGGCAGACGGAAGATCAGTGCGGCTTTGGCTTTTTGGGCGGTGGGGGAATTGATGATTTTCTGAACGCGCATACCCATGCGTTCATAAGCGTCAGGAGCATCAGGGGAGGTGGCCACGAGGTTATCCTTATTAAGCTGTACGTGCATACAGTATTTAACTGTAAGCGTTTTCGCAACTGCTTAAAATTCAAGAAAATCCTCTGACAGTGGGTTTCCGATTTTGGTGTGGGAGGTATCGAATTTTTTGTAGGAAAAGTGCGCGATGGCGGTAAGCAGCGCATCACCCGCTTTTTAGACGGATGATGCGTGAATTACCCGATCACGAATGGACCGGGCGAAGGTCTATCAGTATTCCCAAAACATCCGCTGCAGCTCTTTGCTGTCGTTGGTCTTGGTCAGCGCGACCATCGCCAGGATGCGGGCTTTCTGCGGGTTCAGGTCGTGAGCAACGACCCAGTCGTACTTGTCGTCAGGTTGCTCGGCGTTGCGCAGAACGAAGCCGCCAGCGTTGACGTGGGACGAGCGAATGATCTGTACGCCATCCTTGCGCAGTGCTTGCAGGGCCGGGACGACACGGGAGGACACCGAGCCGTTGCCGGTGCCGGCGTGAATGATCGCCTTGGCGCCGGACTGCGCGAGCGCCTTGTAGGCGGTATCGCTGACGTTGCCGTAGGAATAGGCGATTTCTACGTCAGGCAGGCTCTTGATGTTTTTGATGTCGAATTCCGAATCCATGGTGTGGCGCTTGGCTGGCAAGCGGAACCAGTAGGACTTGCCTTCAACGACCATGCCCAACGGGCCCCAGGCACTCTTGAACGCTTCGGTCTTGATGTTGATCATTTTGCTGACGTCGCGACCGGACTGGATTTCATCGTTCATCGTCACCAGTACGCCTTTGCCGTGCGCTTCTTTGCTGCTGGCCACGGCCACGGCGTTGTACAGGTTGAGCATGCCATCGGCGGACATGGCGGTACCCGGACGCATCGAGCCGACCACGATGATCGGCTTGTCGGTTTTTTCCACCAGGTTGAGGAAGTAGGCGGTTTCTTCCAGAGTGTCGGTACCGTGAGTGATGACGATGCCGTCGACATCCTTGCTGTCGGCCAGTTCGGCGACGCGGCGGCCCAGTTGCAGCAGATTTTCGTTGGTGATGCTTTCCGAGGCGATCTGCATGACTTGTTCGCCACGCACGTTGGCGAGCTTGCTCAGTTCGGGAATGCCGGCAATCAGTTGCTCGACACCGACCTTCGCGGCCTGATAGGTGGCGCTGTTGGCGGCGCTGGCGCCGGCACCGGCAATCGTGCCGCCGGTGGCGAGTACCACTACATTGGCGAGCTTGGTCTGGGTTTCGGCTTCTTTTGCCTGAAGGGCGGTGGGCAGGAGCAGGAGGAGGGCCAATGCGCCCGGAACCAAAGTGTTGAAAGCAGATTTCATTATTTTTCTCTCTAGTAGTGAGACGGTGCTGATGCAGGTTCATCTAGATGCGCCCCAAGCCGATCTGGAATGCCCGGGGTGCGATGAAGGGAGCAGGATCTGTACCAGCCGTACTGTGCCCCGCCAAAATGCTTAACCTGATGATTTACATCAACATTTCAGGTGTAAGTAAAAATTGGGCGCAAGGGTTTATCCGGTTTCCCGAACAAAGCGCGCTATCGTGTTCGGCTCTCCGAAAGAGACTACGACCGCTGGCGAGCCCGACGGCTGGCCGATTTTCGATTTTCTGCTAAAGAAATTCGGCGAAGGGCCGATGGGTGTTCAAGGAATCTGAAATCTGGGGATACACATGTCACTGACGGTCGGCTTTGCAAATCCGGGTGCTGTCACCATCGGCGGTAAAACCGCAGCAACGATCAACACGTTGAACGACGCGGGCAAGGACGCTTCTGCCGAGGCCCTGGGCGTTGAAAAAGACAAAAGCAATCAGGTCAGGACCGGCGGCGCTGCGCCAGAAGAGAGCAAAACCGAAGGCAGCAGCAATCTCAACACCACCGTGAAAATGCTCCTCAAGCGCATGCAGGAATTGCAAAAACAGCTTCAAGAGCAACAGCAGCAGTTGGCCGCCGCCCAAGCCAAGAGCTACCCGACACCCGAAGCCAAGTCCCAGGCGGTCATGTCCATTCAAGGGCAGATCGCGCAAACCAGCGCCGCAATGACGGAGGTCGCTGCTGCACTGGTCAAGGAAATGTCCCAGGGTTCAACCAGCGGCAATGTGGTGAACACGACGGTATAACGCAGAAGGGGCGCCTCGGGGGATTCGCCCTACAACAAATGACGATTTCTGATTGTTGACAAATGTCGGCGGGATTCGCATAGTTCGCTCTACGCAAACGTTTGCGTCGCTTGCCTGCGGTGCTGTTGCTCCGTTCGCAAGCGATGTAGCTTACGCCAGCGCAAGCGTTGCTCACAATAATCATAAGATCGGAGTGAACCCATGAAGCTGCCATTCGCTGGACGTCTTCTTGCTGTCGCTATGCTGGCTGCCACAGCCGCCGCGCTACCTGTCTCCTCGGCGTTCGCCGAATCCCCTGAAAAACCCAAAGTCGCCCTGGTCATGAAATCTTTGGCCAACGAATTCTTCCTGACGATGGAAGACGGCGCCAAGGCCTACCAGAAAGAACACTCCGCCGATTTCGACCTGATCTCCAACGGCATCAAGGACGAAACCGATACCGCAGGGCAGACGAAAATTGTCGAGCAGATGATCCTCGCCAAGGTCGACGCACTGGTTATCGCACCCTCGGACTCCAAAGCCATGGTGCCGGTGATCAAGAAGGCCGTCGATGCGGGCATCACCGTGATCAACATCGACAATCAGCTTGATCCTGCAATCGTCAAAAGCAAAAACATCAGCGTCCCTTTTGTAGGGCCCGACAACCGTAAGGGTGCGCGCCTGGTCGGCGAGTACCTGGCCAAGCAGCTCAAGGCCGGTGACGAAGTCGGCATCATTGAAGGTGTGTCCACGACCACCAATGCCCAGCAACGTACTGCTGGCTTCAAGGATGCGATGGAGGCTGCACAGATCAAGATTGTTTCCCTGCAATCCGGTGATTGGGAAATCGACAAGGGCAACAAGGTCGCCGCTTCGATTCTCAGTGAATACCCGGACGTCAAAGCGTTGCTGACCGGCAACGACAGCATGGCAGTCGGCGCCGTTTCCGCCGTCCGTGCTGCCGGCAAGGCGGGTCAGGTGAAGGTCGTCGGTTACGACAACATCAATGCGATCAAGCCGATGCTCAAGGACGGTCGCGTGCTGGCCACGGCTGACCAGTTCGCCGCCAAACAGGCGGTGTTCGGCATCGAGACTGCGCTGAAAATCATCAAGGGCGAGAAAGTCGATAGCGGTGCCAACGGCGTGATCGAAACACCGGTCGAGCTGGTCACTCAGTAAGCTTCTGGCGACACAATGGCGCTCGTCCGTCCGGGCGAGCGCACGGAGAGTTTTCTATGTCAGTTTCCGCCCCGAACGCTGTCCTCTCGGTCAGCGGTATCGGTAAGACCTATGCGCAACCGGTGCTTACCGGCATCGATCTGACGCTGATGCGCGGTGAAGTGCTGGCGCTGACCGGTGAGAATGGCGCCGGCAAAAGCACGCTGTCGAAGATCATCGGCGGCCTCGTTACACCGACCACCGGCCAGATGCAATTCCACGGCAAGGACTATCGCCCGGGCAGTCGCACCCAGGCCGAAGAGCTCGGTGTGCGCATGGTCATGCAAGAGCTCAATCTGTTGCCGACCCTGTCGGTGGCAGAAAACCTGTTTCTCGACAATTTGCCGAGCAACGGCGGCTGGATCAGTCGCAAGCAACTGCGCAAAGCGGCTATTGAGGCCATGGCGCAGGTCGGTCTTGATGCGATCGATCCGGACACGCTGGTCGGCGAGCTGGGTATCGGCCATCAGCAAATGGTCGAAATTGCCCGCAACCTGATAGGCGATTGCCATGTGCTGATTCTCGACGAGCCGACCGCGATGCTCACGGCCCGTGAAGTCGAAATGCTCTTTGAGCAGATCACCCGATTGCAGGCGCGCGGCGTCTCGATCATCTACATTTCCCACCGTCTCGAAGAACTCGCCCGCGTCGCGCAGCGGATTGCCGTGTTGCGTGACGGCAATCTGGTCTGCGTCGAGCCGATGGCCAATTACAACAGCGAGCAACTGGTCACGCTCATGGTAGGTCGCGAACTGGGCGAACACATCGACATGGGCCCGCGCAAGATCGGCGCCCCGGCCCTGACGATCAAGGGCCTGACCCGCGCCGACAAAGTCCGCGATGTCTCGTTCGAAGTGCGTGCCGGGGAAATCTTCGGGATTTCCGGATTGATCGGGGCAGGGCGTACAGAACTGCTGCGACTGATCTTTGGTGCGGACGCGGCCGACAGCGGCAGCATCGCCCTCGGCTCGCCAGCGAAAGCAGTCAGTGTGCGTTCGCCGGTCGATGCCGTGCGTCATGGCATTGCGTTGATTACCGAGGACCGTAAAGGCGAGGGTCTGCTGCTCAGTCAATCGATCAGCGCCAATATCGCGCTGGGCAACATGCCGGAAATTTCCAGTGGCGGTTTCGTCAACAATGGCGATGAAATCTCCCTCGCACAGCGTCAGATCGACGCCATGCGCATCCGCAGTTCGAGCCCGACGCAATTGGTGTCCGAGTTGTCCGGGGGCAATCAGCAAAAGGTTGTCATCGGTCGCTGGCTGGAGCGTGACTGTTCGGTGCTGCTGTTCGACGAGCCGACCCGTGGCATCGATGTCGGCGCCAAGTTCGACATTTATGCCTTGCTCGGCGAGCTGACGCGGCAGGGCAAAGCGCTGGTGGTGGTGTCCAGTGATCTGCGCGAACTGATGCTGATCTGCGACCGCATCGGCGTGTTGTCGGCGGGGCGTCTGATCGATACGTTCGAGCGCGACAGCTGGACCCAGGATGACTTGCTTGCCGCCGCATTTGCCGGCTACCAAAAACGTGATGCGTTGCTCAATGAAGCGGCGCCTAGGGATCTCCCATGAAAACTGCATCTCCTGCCGGCAAACGTAGTGGCAACTTCTATGGTCTGGGCACCTATCTGGGCCTGGCCGGTGCCTTGCTGGCGATGATTGCGCTGTTCTCGGTCTTGAGCAGCCACTTTCTGTCCTATAACACCTTCAGCACGCTGGCCAACCAGATCCCGGATCTGATGGTGCTGGCGGTCGGCATGACGTTCGTATTGATCATCGGCGGCATCGACCTCTCGGTCGGTTCGGTGCTGGCACTGGCGGCTTCGACCGTCAGCGTGGCGATTCTCGGCTGGGGCTGGGGCGTGTTGCCGTCTGCGTTGCTTGGGATGGCGGTAGCGGCACTCGCCGGCACCGTCACCGGTTCCATCACGGTAGCCTGGCGGATTCCTTCTTTTATCGTGTCGCTCGGTGTACTGGAAATGGCCCGTGGTCTGGCGTATCAGATGACCGGCTCGCGTACTGCCTACATCGGTGATTCGTTTGCCTGGCTGTCGAACCCGATCGCGTTCGGTATTTCGCCGTCGTTCATCATTGCCTTGCTGGTGATTTTCGTCGCGCAGGCCGTACTGACGCGCACCGTATTCGGTCGCTACCTGATCGGCATCGGTACCAACGAAGAGGCGGTACGGCTTGCGGGGATCAATCCGAAGCCCTACAAGATTCTGGTATTCAGTCTGATGGGCCTGCTGGCCGGCATCGCAGCGCTGTTTCAGATTTCCCGTCTGGAAGCCGCTGATCCAAATGCCGGCTCCGGTCTGGAACTGCAGGTGATCGCTGCGGTGGTGATCGGCGGCACCAGCCTGATGGGCGGGCGCGGTTCGGTGATCAGTACGTTCTTCGGCGTGTTGATTATTTCGGTACTGGCGGCGGGGCTGGCGCAGATCGGCGCGACCGAGCCGACCAAACGCATCATCACCGGCGCCGTCATCGTGATCGCGGTGGTGCTCGACACTTACCGCAGTCAGCGCGCCAGTCGGCGGGGCTAATATATGGCAACGATCAAGGATGTGGCAGCGCTGGCAGGCATTTCCTACACGACCGTGTCGCATGTGGTGAACAACACTCGGCCGGTCAGCAAGGAAGTGCGCTTGAAAGTCGAAGCGGCAATCAAGAGCCTCGACTATGTGCCGAGCGCGGTGGCGCGTTCGCTGAAAGCCAAGACCACGGCCACCATTGGCCTGCTGGTACCGAACAGTCTCAACCCGTACTTCGCCGAGCTGGCGCGTGGAATCGAGGATTACTGCGAGCGTAACGGCTACTGCGTGATCCTTTGCAACTCCGACGACAATCCCGACAAGCAACGCAGCTATTTGCGTGTATTGCTGGAAAAACGCATCGACGGTCTGATCTTCGCGTCTGCCGGCGGTGACAGCGCCCTGGCGCAGGGGCTGGCCGGGGTGAAAACGCCCATGGTCATCGTCGACCGCGGTCTTGAAGGCGTCGACGCCGATCTGGTGCGTATCGACCATGAATACGGCGCGTACCTCGCAACCCGTCATCTGCTGGAATTGGGGCATCGCGACATCGCTACCATCGGTGGTCCGGCGAGCACCAGTGTTGCGCAGATGCGTCAGGCCGGATATTGCCGCGCGTTGGCAGAGGCGGGTATCGCGGTACGGCAGGAGCGCATGCTGGAAAGTGACTTCACCAGTACGGGCGGTTACGACGCCGCAGCGAAGCTGTTGGAAAACAATCCGCCGAGCGCGATTTTTGCCGGTAACGACATGATCGGCATCGGTGTGTTGCGCGCGGCAGCAGAACGCAACGTGCGGGTGCCTGGCGAGCTGTCGGTCATCGGCTTCGATGACATTCAGATGAGCCGTTACGTGTATCCGGCGCTGACCACGGTGGGGCAGTCGATCCTGCAACTCGGTGAGATGGCCGCCGAGGTGCTGCTGCGCAGGATCGCCACACCGAATCTGGGTACCGACCAACGCATCGTTACCCCGAGTATCGTCTTGCGCGAATCCACCGCACCGCTGTCCGGCGTGTTCACCGAATATCGCTGAAACCGAATTGATGAGTAATGATGTATGCCCGCAAATGTAGTGGTAATAGGCAGCCTGAACATGGACCTGGTGACCCGCGCGCCTCGGCTGCCGGTCGGCGGTGAAACCCTGATCGGCCATTCGTTTGCCACGGTATCCGGTGGCAAGGGCGCCAATCAGGCGGTGGCTGCTGCACGGCTCGGCGCGCAGGTGGCGATGGTCGGCTGTGTCGGCAACGACGATTACGGTGTGCAGTTGCGCGATGCGCTGCTGGCCGAGCAGATCGACTGCCAGGCCGTGAGTAGCGTTGAGGGTTCCAGTGGCGTGGCGCTGATTGTGGTCGATGACAACAGCCAGAACGCCATTGTCATCGTCGCCGGTGCCAACGGTGCAATGACGCCAACCGTTATCGACCGATTCGACGCGGTGCTGCAAGCGGCAGACGTGATTATCTGCCAACTGGAAATTCCTGACGCCACCGTAGGGCATGCGCTCAAGCGCGCGCGCGCCCTCGGCAAGGTTGTCATCCTCAATCCGGCCCCGGCCAGTCGCCCGCTGCCGGCGGACTGGTTTGCAGCAATCGATTACCTGATTCCGAATGAAAGCGAGGCGGCCGCCTTGAGCGGCATGCCAGTGGATTCGCTGAAGACCGCAGAAAGCGCGGCCACTCGGTTGATCGCCATGGGGGCCGGCAAAGTCATTGTCACTCTGGGGGCGCAAGGTTCGCTGTTTGCCAATGGGCACGGGTTTGAGCATTTCCCTGCGCCGAAAGTGCAGGCTGTTGATACCACGGCAGCAGGGGACACATTTGTCGGCGGTTTCGCCGCGGCCCTGGCGAATGGCCAATCCGAAGCTTCAGCCATTCGCTACGGACAGATCGCCGCCGCGCTGTCAGTCACCCGCGCGGGCGCGCAGCCGTCCATTCCCACTATGTCCGACGTACAGGCTTTTGAACCGGTATGAAAAAAACTCCTTTGCTCAACATCGCGTTGTCGCGATTGATCGCATCGCTGGGCCATGGCGACATGGTAGTGATTGGCGATGCCGGGCTGCCCGTGCCGCCGGGTGTCGAGCTGATCGACCTGGCACTGACTCACGGCGTCCCGGATTTCATCAGCACCCTCAACGTGGTGCTCAGCGAGATGCAGGTGGAGAGCCACGCAATCGCCAAGGAAATCTTCGATAAACAACCGAGCGCCTTGAGTGCGCTCGAAGCGTTGAACGGGGAGGGGGCTCTGGGCCGTCGCGATCTGCTCGGTCACGAGCAATTCAAGGTACTCAGCCGACAAGCGCGGGCGATTGTTCGTACGGGCGAATGCCAGCCGTACTGCAACATCGTGCTGGTCGCGGGAGTTACGTTCTGATTTTTCGATTTCATCTGCACAAGGAATGCGCCATGCAACGCTATGCTCAGAAACTGCACCAATTGCTCCGGAGTCTGCTGCTTTTGTCCGTCATCACTGCCACCGGCGCCCAGGCGGCGGAGAAAATCGACCTGATCATCGACACCGATCCCGGCGCTGACGACGTGGTCGCCTTGCTGTTCGCGCTGGCCTCGCCGGACGAGCTGAATATTCGCGCGCTGACCACCGTGGCCGGCAACGTGCGTCTGGACAAAACCTCGCGTAACGCCCGACTGGCTCGCGAATGGGCAGGGCGTGAAGATGTACCGGTGTACGCCGGTGCGCCGAAGCCGCTGATGCGCACGCCGATCTATGCCGAAAACATCCATGGCAAGGAAGGGCTCTCGGGTGTCACTGTGCACGAGCCGAAAAAGGGTCTGGCTGAAGGCAATGCGGTCAATTATCTGATCGACACCCTGAAAAAGGCCAAGCCGCACAGCATCACCATCGCCATGCTCGGACCGCAGACCAACCTGGCGCTGGCGCTGATCCAGGAGCCGGAGATCGTACAGGGTATCAAGGAAGTGGTAATCATGGGCGGCGCGCATTTCAACGGCGGCAACATTACGCCAGTGGCCGAATTCAACCTGTTCGCCGACCCGCAAGCGGCGGAAGTGGTGCTGAAAAGCGGGGTGAAGCTGACGTATCTGCCGCTGGACGTGACCCACAAGATCCTCACCAGTGATGCCCGCCTGAAGCAGATTGCCGCGCTCGATAACAATGCGAGCAAGATTGTCGGCAACATCCTCAACGAATACATCAAAGGCGATATGGAACACTACGGCATTCCGGGTGGCCCTGTGCATGACGCCACCGTCGTCGCGTATCTGCTCAAGCCTGCGCTGTTCACCGGCCGTGCGGTCAACGTCGTGGTCGACAGTCGTGAAGGTCCGACGTTTGGTCAGACCATTGTTGACTGGTACGACGGCCTGAAGGCGCCGAAAAATGCATTCTGGGTCGAGAATGGCGATGCCCAGGGTTTCTTTGATCTGCTGACCGAGCGTCTCAAGCGCTTGAAGTAAACGCCCAGCCCGCAGGTGCCAGCCTGCGGGTTTTTTTATCCCTTCTCAGTCACTTCCTGCGCGGTGACCTCGACAGGGTAGCGCTCAAAAATCTGCTTGATGAATTGCTGGGCCGGTTCGGTGCCCAGAGCCTTGACCAACAGATCGATGCCAATCAACGCAAGCTCCTCGGCGGTGCCCGGGCTGTAAGAGCTGTGTCCATCTGCCCATTTGGCTTTTATGTCGGCGTCGATGCTGATGTTGATGGTGTTCATTGGGCGCTCGAAGATATGAAAGTCCGAACGTCGAGTTAACCATTTTGTCGTGCGCTTGGCACTGCGACTTAGGCATGAGCGGGGTGCTATGCGACACTTGGTCTTTTCCAGCGACCCAGAGGCTGTGCTGTGCAAATCGATTTGAACACTCCCGACGGCCTGACGGTAGAGGCTGTGCGCCAGTTATTGGCCTCGGCCAGCGACGACGTGCACACCCAATTGCGCGTGACCAAGGGCGGCATCGCCTATTTGTCGACGGTCACCGGTGGTCAGGACATCGACGATCTGCTGTTTCGCCTCGAGACGTGGGCCAAGGGATCGGGATATGTAGGCAATGTGGCGGCCAGTGATGAGGTGTGGGTCATGCAGATCTACAACGCGCTCAAGGACAACTGGCCGAATCCGCCTTTCGATTACATCGACGTCTACTGAGCGCCGTTAATATTCAGTCACGATTGCGGGCTGAGAACGTTGGTGCGCTCAGGCACACTCGGCGTTTTTCCGATTGTGCGGCCGGGTGACGGCTTTGCTCGCGAAACCAAACGCCGGATTGGCGGTCGCACGGTCTCAGCTTAACCATTTTGAAATCAAGGAGGCTTCATGCCTTTGAAGTTCGCGACACTGGGTGCACTTATGGCTGCTGCGCTGTTGGCCGGTTGCAGCACGAGCTCCAGCGAGTCGGCAAAGGAAAGCGTGGCGACCGACGCTGGTCACAGTCGCTGTGAGGCAACGGCGGCGCAGTTCACCGTCGGCAAGAAGGCTTCGCCGGAACTCCTGGAGCAGGCGCGCGTCAAGGCCGGTGCGCAAAATGCGCGATTCCTCAAGCCGACCGACATGATCACTCTGGAATACCGATCCGATCGCCTGAACCTGAACACTGACAACAATCTGGTGGTTACCCGCGTCAACTGCGGCTGATCGCCCACGACTTTTGTTGCAGGCACAAAAAACCCCGTCACATGGACGGGGTTTTTTTTAGTGCGCCAGGAAATTACTCTGGGCGAACCTGTGCAGCTTGCATACCCTTTTGGCCTTTCTCAGCCACGAAAGAGACGGTCTGGCCTTCTTTCAGGCTTTTGAAACCGTCGGATTCGATAGCTTTGAAGTGTACGAACAGGTCGTCACCGCCACCTTGAGGAGTGATGAAGCCGAAGCCTTTTTCATCGTTGAACCATTTAACGGTGCCGGTTTGGCGATTAGACATGGTGTATCTCCAAGAAACATATATTTTCAGTAGTACTGTGCTGCTCAGGCCAACTGGGCACACCCGGGTATCATAGTCGAAATGTTCGCTTTGGGAGCCCCCCGGGCGTGCTGTTTGTCAATCAGTCGTGTTTTCTTTACCACCTGTTTCTGCTGAAAGCCCCGGTTTCAAAGGCTTGCAGCGAAACGTAAAGACGATAAAAAAACCTGTAAAACCTGCATAAATCGTCTGAAAAGCTTCATTTCCAGCACTTTTTTCCAGCTTTCAGTCGATCAAAAAGCGCGGTGTTCTCATTTTTTCGCTGGGGGATTCGCCTTGCATTTGGCGATCTGACCGAGGGCTTTCTGTTGCAGTTCAGGGGTCGCCTTGTTGTCCATCAATGCCTGAATATCACTGGCCGGATAGGACTTGATGGCGTCGGCGCCACAAGCGCAATGGGATTTGGCTGCGGCGGCGCCAATTTGCTGCGTGGCTGCCTGGGTGCACTGCGCCATGTATTTTTCACGCTCGCCCTTCGGCCAGTCGGCATGAGCGCTCAGCGGCAGCAGCAGAGCAAGAGGGGCGACGACGGCGAATAAGGTGTTCAGACGCATGCGAGAATGCTCCTTGTGGGTCAATGTCTTGTTATCTGAGGGCTGAAGAGCCGATCTAGTTCAGCACTCTGGCATAAAAACGGACGGTTTGCCTTCTGCCAAATCAGCACGTAAGCGACCGCTCATCTGTGCTAGGATGCCGGTCTCATGCGTTTTCAAGCGCCGGATGACCTTCAGTCCCGGCCGCGGTCAGCGTGCGAATATCCTGATTTGAATCCCAGTCACTCTGGTTCGGTTTTCCGGTTGGCCGCAAGGCTCCTGCCGCTGTAAGGCAGGCGTTCGTCATTGAATGGCCTGGACTGGATCTTGTACTGGCTCATCCCAACCCACGTGACCTTTGGTAGGGGTCACCACTAGGAGAGGAGGCGCCATGCCAACTATTACTCTTCCCGACGGCAGTCAACGTTCATTCGATCACCCGGTTTCCGTAGCCGAGGTCGCCGCATCCATTGGTGCCGGTCTGGCCAAGGCCACCCTGGCCGGCAAGGTCAATGGGCAACTGGTCGACGCCAGCGACATCATCAGCAGCGACGCGACCCTGCAAATCATCACGCCAAAGGATGAAGAGGGGCTGGAGATCATTCGCCACTCCTGCGCGCACCTGGTTGGCCATGCGGTCAAGCAGCTGTACCCGACTGCAAAAATGGTCATCGGGCCGGTCATCGACGAAGGCTTCTATTACGACATCGCCTTCGAGCGTCCTTTTACTCCGGACGACATGGCCGCCATCGAACAGCGCATGCAGCAGCTGATCGAGAAAGATTACGACGTAATCAAGAAAGTCACTCCACGCGCCGAAGTGATCGAAGTGTTCAAGGCCCGCGGCGAAGACTACAAGCTGCGCCTGGTCGAGGACATGCCGAACGAGCAGGCCATGGGCCTGTACTATCACGAAGAATACGTCGACATGTGCCGTGGTCCGCACGTGCCGAACACGCGTTTCCTCAAATCCTTCAAGCTGACCAAGCTGTCCGGCGCCTACTGGCGCGGCGACGCCAAGAACGAGCAATTGCAGCGCGTTTACGGCACAGCCTGGGCCGACAAGAAACAACTGGCGGCCTACATTCAGCGCATCGAAGAAGCTGAAAAGCGCGATCACCGCAAGATCGGCAAGCGTTTGGGTCTTTTTCACACCCAGGAAGAAGCGCCGGGCATGGTCTTCTGGCACCCGAACGGCTGGACCTTGTATCAGGTGCTCGAGCAGTACATGCGCAAGGTGCAGCGCGACAACGGCTACCTCGAGATCAAAACGCCGCAAGTCGTTGACCGCAGCCTGTGGGAGAAATCCGGGCACTGGGCCAACTATGCCGACAACATGTTCACCACCGAGTCGGAAAGCCGCGACTACGCGATCAAGCCGATGAACTGCCCGTGCCATGTGCAGGTGTTCAATCAGGGCCTGAAAAGCTACCGCGAGCTGCCGATGCGCCTGGCCGAGTTCGGTGCCTGCCACCGCAACGAGCCATCGGGTGCGCTGCATGGCATCATGCGTGTGCGTGCGTTTACTCAGGATGACGCCCACATTTTCTGCACAGAAGAGCAGATGCAGGCTGAGTCCGCTGCGTTCATCAAGCTGACCATGGACGTTTATCGCGACTTCGGCTTCACCGATGTTGAGATGAAACTGTCCACTCGTCCGGAAAAACGCGTCGGTTCCGACGAGCTGTGGGATCGCGCGGAAGCCGCACTGGCTGCAGCCCTCGATTCTGCGGGCCTGCCGTACGATCTGCAGCCGGGTGAGGGGGCGTTTTATGGTCCGAAGATCGAGTTCTCGTTAAAAGATTGCCTCGGTCGCGTCTGGCAATGTGGTACCTTGCAGCTCGATTTTAACCTGCCTGTCCGTTTGGGCGCTGAATACGTCTCCGAAGACAACAGCCGCAAACACCCGGTGATGCTGCACCGCGCGATCCTCGGTTCGTTCGAGCGTTTCGTCGGGATTCTGATCGAGCACTACGAAGGTGCATTCCCTGCCTGGCTGGCGCCAACGCAGGCGGTGATCATGAATATCACTGATAAACAGGCAGATTTTGTTGCAGAGGTTGAAAAAACTCTCAACGAAAGCGGATTTCGTGCCAAGTCCGACTTGAGAAATGAAAAGATCGGCTTTAAAATCCGCGAGCATACTTTGCTCAAGGTTCCCTATCTTTTGGTTATCGGAGATAAGGAAGTCGAGATGCAGACTGTCGCTGTGCGTACTCGTGAAGGTGCTGACCTGGGCTCGATGCCCGTCGCCCGGTTCGCTGAGTTTCTCGCGCAAGCGGTTTCCCGGCGTGGTCGCCCAGATTCGGAGTAATTATTATTAAGCGTGAAATGAGACAAGATAAACGAGCTGCACCGAAAGCCCCGATCAACGAGAATATCTCGGCACGCGAGGTTCGGTTAATTGGCGCTGATGGCGAGCAGATTGGCATCGTCTCGATTGATGAAGCGCTTCGTATCGCTGAAGAAGCAAAGCTTGATCTGGTGGAAATCTCCGCAGACGCAGTCCCGCCGGTTTGCCGTGTGATGGACTACGGCAAGTCGATCTTCGAAAAGAAGAAGCAGATTGCCGCGGCGAAGAAGAACCAGAAGCAGATTCAGGTTAAAGAAATCAAGTTTCGTCCAGGGACGGAGGAAGGGGATTACCAGGTAAAACTGCGCAACCTGGTACGTTTCCTGAGTGACGGGGACAGGGCCAAGGTATCCTTGCGATTCCGCGGCCGTGAGATGGCCCACCAGGAGCTGGGGATGGAACTCCTCAAGCGGGTTGAACAAGACCTGCTCGAGTACGGTTCGGTCGAACAGCATCCTAAGATGGAAGGACGCCAGCTGATCATGGTCATCGCCCCGAAAAAGAAGAAGTAATCAACAGGGCACGGCAGGCCTTCTGATTATGTTTATCAACTGAATGCGGAGTATCCGAACATGCCAAAAATGAAAACCAAAAGTGGTGCTGCCAAGCGGTTTCTGAAAACTGCTAACGGCATCAAGCACAAGCACGCTTTCAAGAGCCACATCCTGACTAAAATGTCGACCAAGCGTAAGCGTCAACTGCGCGGTAGCAGCTTGCTGCATCCGTCTGACGTGGCAAAAGTCGAGCGCATGCTGCGCCTTCGTTAATTTAGTCAAGAATAGAGGAAGTAACTCATGGCTCGTGTAAAGCGTGGCGTCATTGCCCGTAAGCGTCACAAAAAAATTCTGAAACTTGCTAAAGGCTACTACGGCGCACGCTCCCGCGTATTCCGTGTTGCCAAGCAAGCGGTAATCAAGGCAGGCCAGTACGCCTACCGTGACCGTCGTCAGAAAAAACGTCAGTTCCGCGCTCTGTGGATCGCTCGTATCAATGCTGGTGCTCGTGTTAACGGTCTGTCCTACAGCCGTTTCATCGCTGGCCTGAAAAAAGCGTCCATCGAGATCGACCGTAAGGTTCTGGCTGATCTGGCAGTGAACGAAAAAGCGGCGTTTGCTGCGATTGTCGAGAAAGCTAAAGCCACCTTGGCTTAAGTACCCCCGACAGTCACCCGGCCTCATCTTTGTGGGGTCAGGTGTTAAACGTCATAAATAGGGGAAGAGCCTTCAAGCTCTTCCCCTATTTTGTATCTGGAGTCTGTACATGGAAAACCTGGATGCGCTGGTCGCTCAAGCACTAGAGGCTGTGCAAAGCGCTGAAGATATCAATGCCCTGGAGCAAATCCGGGTTCAATACCTTGGCAAAAAGGGTGAATTGACTCAGGTGATGAAGACCCTGGGCAATCTTCCGGCAGAAGAGCGTCCGCAGGTCGGCGCCCTGATCAACGTTGCCAAGGAGCGTGTTACAGGCGTTCTCAATGCACGCATGGCTCTGTTTGAAGAAGCCGAACTGGCTGCCAAACTGTCCGCCGAGTCCATCGACGTGACGTTGCCGGGCCGTGGCCAGACCTCCGGTGGTCTGCATCCGGTGACCCGCACGCTGGAGCGTGTCGAGCAGTTCTTCACCCGTATTGGCTACGGCATCGCCGAAGGCCCCGAGGTCGAAGACGACTATCACAACTTCGAAGCGCTCAACATCCCAGGCCACCACCCGGCCCGGTCGATGCATGACACCTTCTATTTCAATGCCAACATGCTGCTGCGCACCCATACCTCGCCAGTACAGGTCCGCACAAT
Source organism: Pseudomonas sp. 15C (assembly GCF_055484735.1). Taxonomy (NCBI): domain Bacteria; kingdom Pseudomonadati; phylum Pseudomonadota; class Gammaproteobacteria; order Pseudomonadales; family Pseudomonadaceae; genus Pseudomonas; species Pseudomonas sp. 15C. Next base: position 41,347 of record NZ_JBUDGD010000009.1, read on the forward strand.
GGAATCGAAGCAGCCGCCGATTCGCATCGTCTGCCCGGGCCGTGTGTATCGCAGCGACTCCGATATCACCCACTCGCCGATGTTCCACCAGGTCGAAGGCCTGCTGGTCGATCGCGACATCAATTTCGCCGATCTCAAAGGCACCATCGAAGAATTCCTGCGGGTGTTCTTCGAGAAAGAGCTGGCCGTGCGTTTCCGTCCTTCGTACTTCCCGTTCACCGAGCCATCCGCTGAAGTCGACATGGAATGCGTGATGTGCAGCGGTAAAGGCTGCCGCGTCTGCAAGCAGACTGGCTGGCTGGAAGTGATGGGCTGCGGCATGGTTCACCCGAACGTGCTGCGCATGTCCGGCATCGATCCGGAAGAGTTCTCCGGCTTTGCTTTCGGCATGGGCGTCGAGCGTCTGGCCATGCTCCGTTACGGCGTGAACGACTTGCGTCTGTTCTTCGACAACGACTTGCGGTTCCTCGCGCAATTTCGCTAGTCGTAACGAATTCTTAGGAGAGCAGGATGAAATTCAGTGAACAATGGCTGCGTGGCTGGGTTAGCCCGCAGGTAGATCGCGACGAGCTGGTTGCCCGTCTGTCGATGGCCGGTCTGGAGGTCGACAGCGTGACCCCGGCCGCCGGTGTATTCAGCGGTGTGGTGGTAGGTGAGGTGCTGAGCACCGAGCAGCACCCTGACGCCGACAAATTGCGCGTGTGCCAGGTCAGCAATGGCGCGGAAACCTTCCAGGTCGTGTGCGGTGCGCCGAACGTGCGTCCGGGCCTGAAGATTCCGTTCGCCATGATCGGCGCCGAGCTGCCGGGTGATTTCAAGATCAAGAAAGCCAAGCTGCGCGGCGTCGAGTCCAACGGCATGCTGTGCTCGCAAGCCGAGTTGCAGATTGGCGAAGGTAACGACGGTCTGATGGAGCTGCCGGCCGATGCGCCGGTCGGCGAAGATTTCCGGGTTTATCTGGATCTGGAAGACGCGAGCATCGAGGTCGACCTGACCCCGAACCGTGGCGACTGCCTGTCGCTGGCCGGTCTGGCCCGTGAAGTCGGCGCGCTGTACACCGCGCAGGTAACCCGTCCAGTGGTGGCCGCCGTACCTGTCGCACATGACGAAGTCCGCTCGGTCGAAGTGCTGGCGCCCGCCGCGTGCCCGCGTTATCTGGGGCGTGTGATCCGTAACGTTGATTTGTCGAAGCCGACGCCGCTGTGGATGGTTGAACGTCTGCGTCGCGCCGATGTGCGCAGCATCGACGCTGCCGTCGACATCACCAACTACGTGATGCTCGAACTGGGTCAGCCGCTGCACGCGTTCGATCTCGCCGAAATCAATGGCGGTATTCGCGTGCGCATGGCGGAAGAGGGCGAGAAGCTCGTGCTGCTCGACGGTCAGGAAGTCAGTCTGCGTAGCGATACGCTGGTGATCGCTGACCATAGCCGTGCGCTGGCTATTGCCGGTGTCATGGGCGGTGAGCACAGCGGTGTGTCCTCGACTACGCGCGACGTTTTCCTGGAAAGTGCGTTCTTCGACCAGATCGCTGTCGCCGGCAAAGCCCGTTCCTATGGCCTGCACACCGACGCCTCGCACCGCTACGAGCGTGGCGTTGACTGGCAACTGGCCCGTGAAGCCATGGAGCGCGCCACTGGCCTGCTGCTGGACATCACCGGTGGCGAAGCCGGCCCGATCATCGAGACCGTCAGCGAGCAGCACCTGCCGTCGATCGCGCCGATCACCCTGCGTTCCCAGCGCATCACGCAAATGCTGGGCATGGAAATGGATTCGGCTCAGGTCGAAAGCCTGCTCAGCGGGTTGGGTCTGAAGATTACCGCCGATGGTGCAGGGCAGTGGCGCGTTGAAGTGCCGAGCCATCGCTTCGACATCAGCCTGGAAGTCGATCTGATCGAAGAGTTGGCCCGCCTCTACGGCTACAACCGTCTGCCGGTTCGTTACCCGCAAGCACGTCTGGCACCGCAAGCAAAGGCAGAAGCGCGTAGCGATCTGCCGGAGCTGCGTCGTCTGCTGGTTGCTCGTGGTTATCAGGAAGCGATCACTTACAGCTTCATCGATCCGCGTCAGTTCGAACTGTTCAATCCGGGTGTCGAACCACTGTTGCTGGCCAATCCGATTTCCAATGACATGGCGGCCATGCGTTCGTCGCTGTGGCCGGGTCTGGTCAAAGCGCTGCAACACAACCTCAATCGCCAGCAGGATCGCGTGCGTCTGTTCGAAAGCGGTCTGCGTTTCGTCGGCCAGCTCGACGGCCTGAAGCAAGAGCCAATGTTGTCGGGCGTGGTGTGCGGCAGCCGCCTGCCGGAAGGCTGGGCACAGGGTCGCGATACCGTGGACTTCTTCGACGTCAAGGCTGACGTGGAAGCGGTGCTGGGCTTCGCCGGTGCGCTGGATTCGTTCACTTTTGCTCCGGGCAAACACCCGGCGCTGCACCCGGGCCAAACTGCGCGCATCGAACGCGAAGGCCGTGAGGTCGGTTTCATCGGTGCAATTCACCCAGAACTGTCGAAAGCGCTGGGCCTGGATCGTCCGGTCTTCGTTTTCGAGCTGGTTCTGGCTGAAGTGACACTCGGTAAAATGCCGAAATTCCACGAGTTGTCGCGCTTTCCTGAAGTGCGTCGTGACCTAGCACTGATCGCGCATAAAGACGTCGCAGCCTCGGCTGTACTAGACGTAATTCGTGAAAATGCAGGCGAATGGCTCACTGATCTCAGGCTGTTTGACGTGTATCAGGGTAAAGGCATTGATCCTGATAGAAAAAGCCTCGCCGTTGGCTTGACCTGGCAGCATCCATCGCGCACTCTTAATGACGATGAGGTGAATTCGACGACGCAAAATATCCTCACCTCGCTCGAACAAAGGTTGAACGCCACGTTAAGGAAGTGACGTATGGGGGCTTTGACGAAAGCTGAGATGGCGGAACGTCTGTATGAAGAGCTGGGCCTGAACAAGCGGGAAGCCAAGGAATTGGTAGAACTGTTTTTCGAGGAAATCAGGCACGCTCTTGAAGACAACGAGCAGGTCAAATTGTCCGGTTTCGGCAATTTTGACCTTCGGGACAAACGCCAGCGGCCTGGCCGCAACCCGAAAACGGGGGAAGAAATCCCGATCACGGCTCGCCGTGTGGTCACCTTTCGTCCAGGGCAGAAGTTGAAGGCCCGAGTTGAGGCTTATGCTGGAACCAAGTCATAACGACGAACTACCCGTCATCCCGGGCAAACGCTACTTCACCATTGGTGAAGTCAGCGAGCTGTGTGCCGTAAAGCCACACGTGCTGCGCTACTGGGAGCAGGAGTTTCCTCAGCTCAACCCCGTCAAGCGCCGCGGGAACCGCCGGTATTATCAGCGCCAGGACGTGCTGATGATCCGGCAGATCCGTGCGCTCCTCTACGATCAGGGTTTCACCATCGGCGGCGCACGCCTGCGCCTGTCCGGCGATGAAGCCAAAGACGACACCACCCAGTACAAGCAGATGATCCGGCAGATGATTGCCGAGCTCGAAGACGTGCTGGTAGTACTCAAGAAATAAAAAGCAGCGTTTGAATACTTCCAGTTTTCAAACGCTTGCGCTATATTCTTGAACGTTCTTCGAGGTGAAGAACGAGATGCAACATCAGTCGGGGCGTAGCGCAGTCCGGTAGCGCACTAGCATGGGGTGCTAGGGGTCGAGTGTTCGAATCACTCCGTCCCGACCATATATTTCAATGACTTAGCCCAATCTGAAAAGGTTGGGCTTTTTCATGTCTGAAAAATACCCCCACATTTACCCCCACAAAAAAATTAATACTCTCTCGATACTCAAGCCGGATCTAGTCGTTCGATCGATAGGCGTGGGGGTAATGCGCGCTGCATAGAATTTTCTCCGCTGATATCATAGTGGCATTATTTCCGGTTAGCCCAGATTGTCTGGCGCGGTAAGGAAGAATAGGTACCCCCGTGAGCACGAGTGAGGCTAGGACAGTTGCATGAACCAGGCAGTCAAGGATGGGTATTCGCTAAATGTCGAACCGCTGACGCGGGAATGTACGAAATCTTGCCATCACGATATCGCCTCTGCAGCGAAAAATTGGTAGTTCGCAGGCATTGTTAGTTTCCTCTTCGATTTGGCTGACTATCATTGATGCCAACGAGGTTTTCGCAAAAAAAGTATGGTATTCGAGGCTAGCGTCGAGCGCTGGCGCAGCGATTCATATGGAGTAGTCATGGAGTTGGATAGGAAGGATCGGGGTCCACAGGATTCTAATCAAAAGGAAATTCCAGTCGGCGCTTTGGTGAGCCTTCCAAATTTGCCCGAAAAAGGAACCTGTCGCTTGGTGAGTGCAGATAGGGGGCAGATCAGGCTTTTCTCTTATACCGAGCGAACCGAATTTCTCATTTCATTTCGGGCTCAGCCATTATTCAGGTTCGCCGTCAGTTCGGGTGCAAAGGTACGGTATCCCGATCCCAACCATCCTAGAAAGGTATCCTTCGGTATCGTTGTCGAGCGACGTGAACCTAATGATGATGGCCTCTTCTCTTATCTAATTCGACAGGCAGATGGCGTTCAACTGGTTTTGGTTGAAGGCCAGTTTGTTCCTATTGGAGGCAAGGGCGATCCCCTGACCTCTATTCGCTCATTCAATTGGTATCAGCCCAAAGAATATTTTGCGAGATGGGCATTTCAAGATATTTTTTCTCTTTGGTGTGAGGGGGCCAGCGGTTTGCCTGCGATGCTGGGGGCCCGAGTCCGACCTCTTGGACATCAACTCTATACTGCACGCCGCGTCTTGTGGGATCGTTTACCTCGTTTCATACTTGCCGACGAGGTTGGGCTTGGCAAAACCATTGAAGCCGGCTTGGTTCTTCAATCCCTGCTTACACAAAATCCTGAATTACGCATCCTCATCATTGCTCCGGGGTCCATGTCACGCCAATGGCTTAATGAACTCTATCTGAAATTTGGTGCGAGGGCGTTTGTCCATATAGACGCCAACCGACTTTTATCCTCCACCGGAACTGAACTAACAACCCTCGCGGAGCAACGGAGGCTAATTGTATCGAGTACGGCGCTCACGACTGATCCTGTCTTTGCCAGGACTTTGGGCGCCAAAGAGTGGGATATTGTCGTAATCGACGAAGCTCACCAGTTTCCTCCGGGAACACCTATTTACAGCCTGTTGGAAGTACTAGCGCTCAACGCTTGGGGAGTATTGCTACTTTCAGCAACGCCTTCCAAGCGCGACGTTGCAAGTCTGGTAGGGCTTCTGGCGCTGGTCGCTCCGGACGTCTATAAAACGGAAGATGGCGAACTGCTTGAGCAGCGACAGGTTCAGCAGCAGAGCATCTGGGACCGCTTGAACTTTACAGCAAATATTCTGGAGTCAGCCAGGGCCGAGGGCAGGCAACTAGACCAAGACTCGTTGGAGTTCCTCGCTGAGGAATGGGTGGAAGTTCTGCCCGATGATCCAAACGCTTGTGGGATGATAGACCGGTTGCGCGCGGGCAACGCCGACGCTGCCATGGAACTGGTGGCCTACGTCCAGGAGTTCTACCGACTGGATCACCGAGTAATTCGCAACCGAAGAAAGACCTTGCGGCAATTGGGCCTTAATTGGGCGCCTCGCCAGCACATCCAACTTGAATACGCCCCATCTCGCGATGAGGCGATCTTCCTTGGGCACATGGAGGCGTTGCCGGTTGGCGATGGCTTGGCTTCGGTCGCGCTGCGATCTTTGTATTGGCGCTTCGCTACAAGTACGGCTGACAACGCACTAGCGTTTCTACGCAAGCGCCAGGAGGCACTGACTACGTTAGGAGTCGATAGAGTCAACCATAGAAACGAGTGCAGCCTAGACTGGCTTCTATCTGATCCTGGTCCAAGCGAGGAGCAGTTGATCATCGATCGGATCCTGGCAGCTACTCCCCCGTTTGAAGCTGAGAGGGCGTGGTTGAACATCGCAGTCCCGTTGGCTGAAGCTTGGTTGGAAACAGGGGTTTGTGAACGAATTCAATCTGCGGTCCGTTGGATTGAGACTCACTTGGCCGAAGAGGCCTCGCATCAAGTCCTGGTTTTTACTCAGGATGCCCAGGCTGTGAAGGAGGTGGTGGGCATTCTTCGGGCACGCTTAAGTTCAAGCGAAATTCAGGAATTTCACTCCGAAATGCCCGAGGCAGATTTGGCTGAGGTGGCCTTCGTCTTCCAGCATAATCCGAAATGCAGGCTCCTCGTTAGCGATGAGCTGGGGGGCGAAGGACGTAACTTTCAAAATGCTAGTGCCGTTGTTCATTTGGATCTGCCTCTTTCCACTGCCCGGATTGAACAGCGGGTTGGGCGCCTTGATCGGATCGGTCGAGCGGCGGATCGCCCAGTGATTTCCATCACCCTAACTGGCCCGCTCGCGGCGGAGCAGGCTCTGCTTGCAGTCCATGTTGAGGTGTTCAAAGTGTTTGAACGCTCTGTGGGCGGTCTTGAATTTATCTTGCCCCGCTTGCAGAGAGATATGGCCATCGCTTACGGCGAAGGTGCGCAGGTACTTAGAGGTTTGTTGCCCCAGTTGTCTGCTCGGGTTGATGAAGCGCTGGCAGCCACCGACGAGGCTTTTGAGCTCTCTTGGGACGCTACTAAGCCTCAACTCGATCTTGCGACAGTGCAAGCGCAGCATTTGGATGAGGCCTGTGATTCACAACTGGCTGAGGAGGTTGTGACCCGCTGGGCGCGCCGGCTTGGTCTACGTACGCGTCGAATTGAAAGCGGTGCTGTCGAGTTTAAATGGGAAAAGGATGACCTCCGGGTAGATCTGCCAGGGCTAACCAGTGGCCATGGAGGTTTTCTCCAAGGCACCTTTAATCGGTCACAGGCACTAGCACATGAAAACCTTCAATATTTTGGGCCTGGTCATCAACTGATCGACAGCATGCTTGCTTCACTTAGCAGTGATGACCTCGGTCGGGTTACGGCTTTTGCCATCCCATTCGAACCCAAGTTCAAAGGAACTTGGCTGCTGCATGTGCTGGTGAAAACGCGAGTCAACGAGGCACTGTGGGCCGAGGACGGCATGACCGCAGGGTTGGCGCTGCGGGCAGAATCAGTCTATTGGCCGGAAGTGATACCCGAATTGGTCGCGTTGTTACCGGGGCGGGACCCGGGTGCGGCTGTTGTAACAAACTCCTCAGTTCGAAAGCTCTTAACTACCCCATCTGAGCCACCCCGAACCATTCCGATTAAGCGCGAGCAACTCTCGGAGTTGCCGAATTTAGCGGACCTTTTCTCTGCGCTCTCGCAGGGCGCTGAGCTAGCACGCTCCGTCATTGCCCAGCGTCAGCGTGATGTGGCTGCAGTCCGAGTAGAGCAATTGAAGGGATATCTGCGATCTGAACTCGGCTGGCTTAAATGGCAAGCCGAGCAAGGATCCGCAGAGACCGCTAGCAAAGCACGAATCGACCTCGAAGCACGTCAGGCGCTGCTGGAAAGTGTGAGGCAGCCTATTACCGAAATAGAAGGCTTGGCGTTGATATGTCTGATTTAGATGTAGTGTTCAAAGCCACAGCACAGAGTATGGAAACGGCAATTGCTGTCTGTAAAACCACGCTTGCCGAGGCGGTTTCTGAGAGCGAGTGCTGGCGCTTGCGAAGCCTACTGCGTTGTTTCAAAGCTCTTCAAGCAGCTGACGCCAGAGCTGACCGTGGTGCGCTGTGGCAGGAGGCTGTGCGGCTGGTGGGGGGGCGGTTGCCAATAAGCCGTGAAGCGCTGCACCCAGGAGATCAGGAGTTTCTGAGCAGATTCGGGTTGCGTCTTGGCGGTACCGAGAGTCAGCCAGTGTTGCTGCTCGATGCGAAGGAAGATCATGATCCGCTTCATGTATGTATCGATGAGGCCTTGCAGCTAGATGTGTCACTGCGACAGCCTTATCAGACTGCTGTGGCCGATGCTCTACTTCTGCGATTTTCACGCTACCTACACTACCGAACTCCAACCCAAAAGGCAGCGATACAAGCCCTAGCTTGTATGCCCAGTGGGGCTAGCTTGCTGGTGACGATGCCAACAGGCGCAGGAAAGAGTTTGCTGTTTGAGTTGGCCCCCGCATGGTGGCAAACCACTCTGATGGGGCTGGAACGGGCATGTGCGGTTGTGATTGTTCCAACGGTTGCACTGGCGTTGGCCCATGCAAGCCATTTTGCCACCCATCCCGGGCTTAAAGGGAGCGCCGCGTTAGTATCGGAGCTATCGGGTGAAAAAAGGGGAGCGCTGCTTGATGCTTTCCGGCGTGGCGAAGTACCACTTTTGTTTTTATCGCCTGAGATGGCTTTAAGTACAAGTGTGAGACAGGTGCTGATAGAGGCATCGCGCCATTCGAGCGACAAGCCTCTTGGTCTAAATGCTCGGTTGATGGGTGTGTTTATCGATGAGGCCCATATTATCGAGAGTTGGGGGCGAAGTTTTCGGCCTGACTTTCAGCGCTTACCCGGATTAGTTCATATGCTCCGGAAGACTAGTCCTGAGATTAGAACGATTCTGCTTTCTGCCACCATTGGCGATGCAGCGAGAAACGAGATCATTCGTGCCTATGAAGTTTCTGGACGTTTCCTCGCTATTGATGCCCGCGTGCCACGTTATGAACTCGATCTTGTCACCTACCGTTGTCCAAATGCGCAGGAGCGGATGCGACGGGTAATCGAGTTGGTGGATCGCCTCCCGCGTCCGGCCCTGGTTTACACGACCTTGGTGACCGATGCACTCGAACTTGGAGATACGTTAGCAAAAAGGGGTTACAAGCGCCTGGCGGTATATACCGGTGAAATGGGCAGCGAGGGAGAGCGTAAGCGGGTTGTTGACGATTGGTTGGCCGACCGACTAGATCTGGTGGTGGCGACGTCGGCCTTTGGTATGGGCATAGATAAGCGCGATGTCCGAGCGGTGGTCCATGCTTGCGTGCCTGAAAGCCCGGCACGTTACTATCAGGAGATTGGTCGCGCTTCCCGCGACGGACATCAGGGACTAGCCGTTATCCTGTGGGTTGGTAGCGCCGGCAGTGATAATGACTGGAGATTGGCGCGGCGGCAGGCTGTCTCCGGTTGGTTGACACCTGAGCTATTGGCATCACGGTGGCAAACATTACTAGCTAATGCACAGACTTCCAGTCCAGACGAAAAAACTGGGGAGCCAAGGTTTGCCATGGTCCTGGACGCCGGCCGGAATAAATCGGGCGACATTAAGGGGGATTACCACCGGCTTTGGAACATGAGTTTGCTTAACCTGCTGCAGCGTAGCGGGCTATTGCAAGTGGATGTGGTGGAAGATAGCGCTGAGATGCCTATATGGCGGATTACCCTCCTAGCAAATTGGCTTTTGGAGTCGCCATTAGCCACGGACCTGCGCTGGGTGCCAGTGATAGCGCTTCGCGACGCGGAGCAGCAAGCATCTCGTGAAGACCTTGAACACTTTCGTTGCTTAATAGATGGAAGCGAACCAAATTGCATACTTACTGGAACGTTTGATTTAGTCGAGGCGGGCTCGAATATCGTCGATCCCTGCGGACGGTGCGAATTTTGCCGGCGCAACGAGTTTACTCCCCCGCAGGAAGTCACGTTCCATGGCTTGAAGGCTCGTTGGTCGGAGCCGTGCTTTTTCAAACCTCATGCTTTCGTCGCAGGCGTAAGCGTTGTGCATCCTCTGGATGAGCATTTCGGAGAGGGGTTGAGGGATCTCGTAATCCGCCTGGCTGCAGCAGGCATTGAGCAGTTTGTTGCGCCGTCCGGGGTTGCTGAGCGGCTTTCATTATTGCTGAAGGACTCACCTTGCCAATTTGGTTTTGTGCATGATTTTGAGACGCTTGAACGTGCGGATGCCGCGATTGCCAATTTGCCTACTGCAGTACTTGTTTCTGTTGACTATAAAAATCCTCGCCAGCTTTTGCAGCGACTTGAGTCATTGGAAGACGTGGCGCGCGAACAGTGTTTTGTCCTGGTCGTATCATCTGATCTGCAAGTTGAGGGGCGACCAATGGCGCAGGTTGCCTCTGTTGTCGCACCGATTCGGGAGCGAGCGCTTGAGTCAATGGCGAGGAGACTAGTCTTGTGAGGTTATTTTTATGAGTTTGTTGTCAGACATTCAGGGTTCCGCCGAGCGCATTTGGTCTCTTCTTCGTTTGCTTGACGCTAACGGTGGATGGATGAAGCGCGATGAAGTGCCGCAGTGGATGAATCCGCAATTTACGGCTGAATCCTCTGTCGCACCGGGTCCGGACGCTACCGCTTTAAGCCAGACAGTCGGCGCGGCTGTTAGTGTAGGGTTAATTGCTGCCACCGATGGTGGCTACCGCTTACTCTTAGAGAACGTACCTCTTCGTTTCGACGGCTTTGCAGATGCGGTACATCAAACACTCTGCCAGTTGCCTTCTGGCCATGCCGACTACGTGGTGCTCGAGGCATATGCCGCCATCGTCATTCTTACTGAAAAGTACGGTGGGACCCATTGGATTCGTGAGCGAAACAACACTGAATTGGCCGATACGGTCCTTGCCCAGGCGCTGCGAGCAGACTCGGAGGAGGAGCGCCGGTTTAATAGTACAAAGCTGACGCCTTGGGTTCGGTGGGTAACTTTTATGGGGCTCGCTATGCCACAACAGGCACGTGGGGCGCTATACCCAACAATTACTGAGCGTCTAGAAAGAGAGCTTTCTGTATTGGTCGACACGCTTTCACCGGTTACCGAACATGTTTTCGCAGACTTTCTCGTCAGCCTCGGACAACGAATGCCCTACATCGACGGGGGAGCATTGTTCATCGACCTTGCCCAGCGGGAGGGGTTGCGTCCCATGGGCCGGAGGCTTTCCCGAGTGTTGAGTAATGCGCTAAGGGATCTGCATGACGATGGCCGCATTGAGTTAATTGCGGTTGGGGATACGGCCGGTATGTATGAGCTAGTGGGCGAAGCCCACCCAGTTCGGGCCGTTACTAGCATCAGATTTACACTGGGAGCCGATAATCATGCCTGAGCTTCCTTACAAAGCATGTTGGAGTGCACAGGCGGCGCGTGAAATTCTCCAGACGGAAGCTTTAGCTAACCGCGAAGGTGCCTTTTTAGCGGTACACCAGTCCATTACTAATCTTGCGATCGGTGGCGCGCGCGCCAGTGATGTAGACGAAGGGACTGATGAAGGCGTTCTGCAGGCACTAGCGCGTCCAGAAAATCGTCACGTCTTCTGTGTAGTGGAGGGCGAACCAGGTTCTGGCAAGTCGCATCTGATTCGTTGGATGAAGGTCAAGTGGCCAAAGAAGGACATGGTGCTGCTTATCCAGCGCGCCGACGGTAGCTTGCCGGGGGCCTTACGAGAGTTAAAAAATGCACTTGGGGGCGAGTATGGCAACCTCTTTGATCAATTAGGGCAGCGGCTAGAAGCTAGCTTTGAGGGGCGCGTTCATGTGTTTCAGCGCACACTTGCCGCTAGCATGGCTGAAGCACATTTTGAACAACCGCTAGATGATGCTAAGGAGTGCGGAAAACATGATCTGGCACGATTGCTGGATTCGGCTGTCGTGCAAGAGCGCTGGAAAGGACCCGAGCGCGTGCTTAAAATCATGGCTGGTATGGGGGGGCAACGGGACCAGGCAGTAGCGCGATTTAACTTGTACGACATTGCCGAACTAGGTCAGCTTGAGCCTGCGGTTCGGGACTGTCCGCCAAGGGCACTAATGTTTCTCAGAAAGCTACGCCACGAAAGTCGAGCGATATTGGCGCAACTTGAAGCTAATGACACTCCGGATCAGGTGCTGGCTGATCTGAAGAATGATGTTCCTTATTCCTGCCTACTCATGGAGGCGCTGAACCGGCGTCGCGACTATGGCGTGCAGAATGTATTGGGTATCTCTATGGACGGGCTCAAGGAGATCTTTCTAACGCTGCGTCGTCGACTGAAGAGCGAAGAGCGACGCCTAGTACTGCTACTGGAAGACATCACTGCTTGGGAGGGTCTTGACAGCCAATTGATCGACGTCCTCGTGACCGACAGCACCACAAGACAGAGTGATGATCTGTGCGATTTAATCTCTGTAGTGGGCTTGACACCGAATTATATGAATTCCCTGCGAGGCAACTATCTTGGCAGGATCACCCACCGTGTGACACTCGGTCGGGAGGGCGATAGAGGGCAGTTTCTTGAGACCAGCCAATTGCTAACGTCCGAGAGTCGGGAGCACTTCGCCGCGAACTATCTGCGGGCTATACGGGTGGGCCTCACCGCTCTGGATGAGTGGCGGCATAATGGCGCGAGGCAAGACCAAATCCCCAATCGATGTGATCAATGCCTAGTTAGGCTTGGTTGTCATCAAGCCTTTGGGGCAAGTGAGGGGGTCGGGCTTTATCCGTTAACTTCGCAAGCTCTTACGACGATGTATGAGGCTCTATCGGATCCGTCGGGTCGCATGACGCTCAAGACTCCGCGTGGGATGATCCAAGGCGTTCTGGGCCCCGTCCTGCTCACGCCTTCCACCCTCGATGATCGAATATTTCCTCCATCTGAGGTGGAAAGTAGCGATTGGCTCCCCCAGGAAGCTACGCGAGTCACTGCAAGGCTTGAGGACCAACTATCGTATGCGGCTAGCAATGAACCGGAAATCGCAGAGCGCTTACGGCGGCTTGTCACGCTCTGGGGGGCGCCAGGTGCGCAAGGTACAACTCTGTGGAATGAAGGCTTAGCGTTTGCAGCAATCCCAGCGCCCATCTTTGAAAGTTTTGGACTTCCTTGGCCAGGGGAAGCGACCGCCATGCCTGCAGCGAGCGGGACGATTTCTGTCAGGACCCAGGTGGCTAGTGAAGTTGGAAGGACCGATACAACAGAAGAGTTGGGGCAGTCCTTTGATCCCCCTGCCTTGCGCCGAACCCCCTCATCGAGCACGCCCCGGACGGCTCAACCTGCTACCCATCGTTCACAAGGGGCAAAGACTGCTTCCATTCGGAACAAATGGCAGCAGATGGTACAAGAGCTCACAGAGTGGCGGTCTGGCGGGCGATTGGGAAGTCTGAATGATTGGGAAGGTTTGCTCAGCAGCTTGGTCAGAGGACTGCCTCGCCATCGTTTCGACGTCTCCGATTGGCTGTTTGATCGCGTGTTCACTGAGAACAATATTAAGTTCGAGGGCGAGCGCAAAGGTGACGTTCGTAACTTTGTGGTACCCAAAGAGAAATGGCTCATTCTGGGGCTTGAGGCGCATGTCACCTTATTGTCGGGCTCCGAGTTGCAAGCCGATGTGGAGGAGGCCTATCGCCGCCTTCATTCTCGGATGCTTCGGCGGGTGGCCGAACTTGCTCAAGCACATCTAGAGCGTCGCTTACTGGCTTTAGATAGTGGGGAGCCTTGGCAGGTGGCTGGCAATATCGCCCAAGTACTCCTGGCGAGGGCGTGGCTCCGTGGCGACGTCAAGCCAGATCAACCGCTAGCTGAACAATTTGTTCGCTTGCTCAGCGATGAAGGCCGTCCGACTACCAACCCGACGGACCGTGTTAATTCCTGGAACGAGGTTCTTACCAAAACCGATAAAAATCACAAACTTCTGCGCGAGAATCTGCGGTCTTCGCTCTCGCTGCGTCAGGGAGAAGGGAGGGGTTATGGCGTGGCTGATGCTGGTGCGGTGGTTCGTGCTCTTCTGCAGATGCAGGAGAGCTTGCGGCTTTCCCCCACGCCTCGGGAAGTGGGTCCAGGGCTAGATGCAATGGCACAAGTTATTGATTTGGTTAAGGAGATTGATGGGCGTCTAAAGGATCTCCCTCGGTACGAAGGCGAACGGCTAAAGAACCGTGGTCAGGCGCTGTTCGCAATGATGCGCGGTCGCAGTCTGAGCGATCACGTCGAAAGGATCGACCATGCACTTGTGGAAGTTAGTAAGCAATTGCCACAGGCTGCGCCCGATGCAATCAAGGACTGGAAGGGGGCCTACACTAAGGCCAAGAGCGATAACTTTTTCGATGATAATGAAAGCTCTCCAGCTGGACGAGTAGAAGCCTTTCTGCTGGATTCTCTTGAGGATAATTGCAGCGAACCGGAACTAGGGTTAGCTGACAAACTTGCGAAATGCATTGAAGCACCAGCAGGCGACATGCGGCAGGCTCGAGATCTGCTAACACTTGGAGAAAACGCAATTAAGCGGAGTTATGACTACGCCCTTGAGTTTATTGGAACTTCTGGAACTAGTAGCGGAGATTCTACGCGGGTGCGCCAATTTGGCCTGCAGGTGCAGGACTCTGCTGCAGGGATGCTTACGGACTTGGAGAAAATGTCGTGAATTTAGTGCTCGAAAACGCAACAGATGTCGAACTCGCACCTTTGGAGGAACTGGAGGTGTTGCTGAAGGATATTCCGGCGGCAAAGGAACGAACCTTTTTTGGAAATGCATTAGTTAAAGCATATGAGCAAGTAGTACAAAGCGAGTCTCTAGTTGAGCTACTTCGAGAAGTTGAGGTCTACTTCGCCATGTGCACGAAGTATCTAGATCTCCCTGAGGAAGTGCGGACGGAGTTAAAGTGCATTCAGCAGCTTGGTAGTCGGTTGGCAGGCGTCGATAGTCGTGAAGATTATCTTGACGTTCGCCACCACGTATCGAACCTTGAGCGAGAGATCGGTGCTCTCCAAAGAGCAGTGAACCAAGCGTTTGAAAGGATGATCCAGCGCGAGTTCGCCAGTATAGGGGCGCTTGGCGCTGTCCTCAGCAAGGTAGATGAGACAAGAGAGTTGGGAAAACGCATGGAGATGTTAGGACGTCAAGCAAAAGAGGTAAGCAAACGTTCGGCAACTCAGGTTGTCGTCGAGGTCGAACGCTTACGGTCTGAGCGCCAAGTTATGCGGGATGAACTCGATAGTTTTGGTGCCGATGAAGCCGTGTTAGCGTTCTTGCAAGACATCAGCCAGGGCGCGCTACCCTTGTCACGTATTAACGGTAGCGTTTTGCCCTGGCTTGAACAACATCACGCGGTCGGATTGCTAACTATTTCCCTAAGCGCGTAGGCGGCAATGCCTCGGTTTCATCTCTGCCTACTGTCGTAGGTTCGCGTCTACGAATTTCTTTAGCAGTCGGCGACTAACAGCGGCCTCGATTATACCGGCGGGCATAATATCGCTGCCGGTGTGCAAGCATGCCTGGCACCCATCGACGCACAGGTGGCCACTTATTCGATAAATCTGATCGGCGAGACGTGCTTCTGCTGACAAGCTGTCTTCCTGGTTCGCGTCCTCAATGCTGGCGTAGCAATGCAGCAGAGCGTGCGTAGTGGGGGTTGCCCCAGATCCTTCCCGAGCACGTCCGACAACTGCACTTACTAACTCCCAGGTCGAGGGTTGGCGCCCCATTTGTTCTCGCAACGAATCTTCAATATGTCGAGCCTCACTCCATAGATCGTAATAGGCGAACTCATAGTCGCCGATTGACTCAACGCCGTACAACACACGTAGCAAAGTATGGAATGGGACTTCGTCGCTTTCGGCTAGCCGAAGATCTCTCCTAAGACTATCGAGTGTTGTGGCATCCCGAGGGCTCAGGAGTCTCCATTGAGGGTGGTTCTCCTTCATTTGCCATGCCCGTGCTAGTAGCGCATCTTCGGCTGCATTGGGACATTCAGTGAGGAAACCCTCAGCAAGATCCTTGAGGGCATCATCCAACCGTCCCACGAATGTGCGTGTAGTTCCATCTCCATACTCACCATTCTCGGCGATCGTTACGATATCGTCTGCTGCCATGCCAAACTGGATCGGTAGTTTAGCGTGACAGACTACACGGCGTTCGTCCCCTCGCCCGTGCAGAACAAAAGCGTGCTTAAGGCGAATCGCTAGACTATGCAACACAAGGCTGCGCAGATACATTTTAAAGTGTTCTGGGTTCTCCAGGTTGGTGAACACTTCCCTCAGCAAATCTTGGAAGGCTTGTGAACCCGCAGCCTCCGCGACCTGTTCGGTGCGGCGCTCGGACAGCAAGGGGTGCTGATGAAGTACCTCCTGATAGGTCTGCAAGAACAACTCGCGGACACGTCGCCTGTCCCATAGTTTAGTCAGTTGTAGGAGTTTCTTGCGCAGAGTTGGGTTACCTGCTGCTGCCGCAATAATTTCAGCGGCTCGCTGGGCCTGATAGCTATTCATGTCGACGCTGCGTGCACGCCGCTGAACGATGTATCGCAGCATTTGTAGACGGTACCACTTGCCCTCTTCACTATCGGGGCTCATTGCCGCGATCTCATGATCGACAAATCGAGAAAGGGCTGCACTATCGATGTGGAATCGGACACCTTCAGTAGTTACTCGATAACCGAAGAGCACCGCTTCGAGAGTCTTTGGGTGGGTGAACAATTGGCTGATCTGAAGTGAATCTACACGTGCATCACAGAATCGAACTTCGCTATCAGCACCCCAATATACACGGGCCAGTTGTAGTCCGCTCTCAACGTGTGTAAGTGTGCCGCCGGTATGGATGTCCAACCGTTCGATTATCCCAGATAGCACACCTGGGTCATTGCTGTGCGCAGACGAGGCGTCGGCTTGGATAACTGGAAAACCTCGTAACTGGCCGCTGCTCTTGTGATGAACTTTCAGCGCTTCATCCAATGTTTGGGTGCCGGCAGGAATTTGAAAGAGCTCTGTGTAGTCTTTATTTGCCTGCCATCGAGAGACCCATTGACCTTGCAACTTACCGCCAACTTCAGTTTTTATGTGCCTTGGGCAGAATACAGCTGGATGCAGGCTGCTGCTTTTGCCGATTTCTTTACGTGCCTCTGCTGGAAGCAACTGCAATAGGGCATCCGCACCGCCAAAGTCGAGTTGATTGGCATCGGCCATTTCCTGTGCATCCAGCCAGGGCTGACGTCCAGCGGAAGGGGCTCGCCAGTGAAGTTCCCTACTTCCATAGCGGTGCGTCATGTTGCCCGGAGCAATATTGTTGAGCGCCAGGGAAATATCCTCATTCACGCATTCGTCTTTTTGCTCCCGCTCAAAATGCACTGTAAGTACTGGGAGGTTCACGGTCTCAAATAGAGTTTTGGGTACCCAAGGCGTCCAGGCACGCCTCTGGTTGGCATTCTCTGCAGATTGGAGTGGGTGTTCTGCCGCCAGTTGGACTGTCCGCCAGAAGGTATCTATGCAAGCGGTATCGAGAATGGAATAGACGCTGTTCCCGAATATTTGTTTCAACGCTCTATCCGCGTCGGTTGCTACACTCGGGTGTAGGCAACCCGATCCGTCGATTCCCGACGATCGCTTTTTTGCCTCGTGACGGGCGATTACATCTAATACCAGAGTGATGGCTTGACCACGTACGACCGCGTGGTTGGTCATGTTCAGTGGTACTTCAAAGTGCTTACTATCGAGGAGGGTTTGAGGCTTTCTAAAATACCAACTGTCGCGGGCTGAGTAGGGCGACAATGTAATTCCGGTTAAGGGCCTGTCGTCTGCCCCGCGTCCTCCACGACCTTTCCGCTGAATGAAACTTGCGAGATTGACCGGGGCATAATGTTGGTAAACGAGGGTCATATCTGGGTCGTCATAACCGACCTCCAAGGACGATGTAGCAAAGACGATATCGCTGTCTTTTATCATTTCCTCGGCACGAGCACCGGCACCAGACCATACCGGGCTATTAGTAACCTTTAGGGGGGAATTCGGCTTATAAAGTCCGTTTGCCGTCCATTGCCGATTGTCGTTGGCGGCGAAGAACCAGCATTCACCCTTCGTAAAGCAATCGCAGCCAATAGGCTGTTTACAGCAATGCTGACGCAGGCCTCCAGTGGCGGAGTCTGGGAAAGAATAGGTGCGAAGTCGCGCTAGATTATTGTTCTCTTCGGCATCCTGATAGTCGTGGTGCAGACGCTTGACTTTATCGACCGAGTCCAGAAAGACGATACTGCGGAAACCACCTTCTGTACCCGTACGCCGTCGCATGCCATGAGCCAGTACCATCAGACTTTGAATGGTAGAGGAGGCGCCCGCGATGTCCTTACCTCGCGACTCAACTTCTGGTTGAATGAAGTAGAAGTACTCGCGGCCCTCGATACTGAGTTCGCGCTCGTGATCGTCAACTTGGATTGCCGTGACGGCGTTACCTCCTGCCAGAGTACGCCACACTTCGGTTGGTTCGCCGAGTGTGGCGCTCATCCCGATGGCGAGACATTTTCCGCCGTTAGCCTCGGCTCGCGCCAGTAGTCGTCGTAATGCATATCCGATTTGTGCACCGTGAATATGCGAGTAGAGGTGAATTTCATCAGCCAGTAGCGCTCTCGGAGGTGCATGCTCTGGGTGATCCCCGAAGAGAGATCCGTACCTGGGATCTCCTAACCACTGGTGTAGAGACTCAGTTGTCGGTAAAAACAATGCTGGTGGAGTTTCTATTAGGCCTTGCTTGCTTCCGATCCATCCACTGTACCCCCAGTCGCATTTAGCTCCGATACACGCGAGGCGGTCGGCACCCTTGATGCCTGCGCCTGGATTTAAATGCAGGAGAGAGTCGCATTTTGGACAATGGAAGAAGGGAAATTCATAACATCCAGGCGCTCCTACGCCGGGCTTCCATACTTCCTCATTTACTTTGAGGGAGAAGCTTCTAGGCACGTCACCGTTCTGAAGTCCAATTGTTAGTAAGGGCACCGAAGGATCTACGGCGAGTTCAGCTAAGTAGCGGGTTAGACGTTGGGCCTGATTCGCCGCCAAACGCACACGGGGATAGACGAGAATGGCTCGGGTGCCATGGATGTGTCGTAGCCGATCATATAAAGCGCCGATGATAAGCGGTAGACAGGCAGCTTCGGTCTTGCCTGCTCCTGTGTCTGCAGTTATGACAAACCGATCACAGGCTTCGTCTGTTTGCATCCAAGCGGGTACTAATGTAAGTAAAGAACGTGCTTGAAAGCCGCGTAGCGTGGGGTCTTCGACCTTCCAATCGCGACATAATGCGGCCGATAAAGCGTCAACCGCAACTGAAAACAGTGGTTCTTTAGGCACCAAAATTTTGAGTTGAGCAACAACAGTGCTTAAGAGGTGAGTAGGTTTCGGCTTGTCGCGATTGCGTATCTCAACCTTAAGTCCTCGAACGAGAAAAGGTCGTCGGTCAGAGTCTTCGGGAGTGAAGCGCTGCTTAACATAGCGCACTTCGCGTGCAAGTTCGGCCATACGGCTACGCAGTCGCCCATCTTCGGTATGCAGCAAATGGCCATGTAGTTCTAAGCGGCGCACTGCTCCTGCTACTACTGATTTGCTTAAGACAAGACTCTCTGCCAGTCCTCCTATATTGTGCCAGCCCTCGAAGACTCCGAAATTTATTCGGCGGGCCTCCAAATCCTCAAGGCGATTCAGAACGCTAAAGTCAACGTCCGACAACTTTTCATCAAGGGGGGTTGGTGGAATGTCTCTTTCTTTTGATTCCGGATTGTTTCCATTCAAATCCACTACGAGACGCTTGTACTTATCCTGGGAGAAGCAGACTAGGCCCTGCGCTGCCAAGTCTGCACAGATCGGATGTAACAAATCGCTACCGTCTGGGCTTAAGCAGTCAAAGCGGTCTCTCACTAGGTAGTAGAGCGGGGGAAATCGACCATTGCGAGTCTGCTGAATCACTTCTTCCAAGTGAGCCAGAAGCGTATCTTTGGCGATATTATAGAGTCGGCGCGCAGATTCCAGTGGATAAATACGAAAGTACTCGCCGTGTTGGGTCTGAACAGGAATTAGGCTAATAACGCCATGTCGGTGAAGTGTAATCAGATCTGACAAGATTTCCTTTGTTTGCCTAGCTAACGCTTTTGCCAAAAGATAGTCGCGTGCTACACCCTTATTGTCCAACATGGCTTGACTACGAATCGTCGCCAGCATGCTTTGGAGCCAAGCGCTCATCGGTGGAAGGTCGACAACCAAAGGATTTGGTAGTGTGCTGGTCTGCGGTAATTCGCTGGACTCATCGAAACTGCCCAGTCGAATGTTGACTTGAACAGGCGTCCCATTGGGTAGTGGGAGTCCAATCTGTCCTGCGTCTCGGGCTTCGAATACAAACTCTCGTAGAATTTGAGCAGAGTCGAGTTGGTCCTGTTCGGACGGAACGGCATCCAGCAAATTACGCGACACGAGCAGTATGAACTTTGAGCGTGCCCGAGTGATAGTGACGTTGAGCCGAAGTGGACTGAAGATGAAATCTGCTTCAGCTAACGCAAACTCTGAGTCTGCAACTGTGTAACTCGCAATAATTGCATCGCGTTCTTTGCCTTGAATTCGATCAACTGTCTCGACCACAACCTTGCTGCCCCGGCTATCACCAAGAAGTTTGCGAATAAGGGCATTCTGCGCTCGGTGAGGGCTTACTACTGCAAGGCGCTCGGCCCAAAAAGCTTGGTCAGAGTCGTCTGAGTCTCCTGGTTCAAGTCGGGTTCGAAGAAGCCTCGTAAGATGAGCGGTAAGCTTTGCTTCGAATTCATTGCTAGTAGCGGCAGAAGGGCCGTCGTGCAATAGGACGCACAATGGGTGTTCGGGGTCGAGAACACGCTGTTCCCATTCCTGTAGTCCCTCGCGCCAGTTCGATCGTAGGTTTAAACGACGTTCGTAAACAGGCGCAGCACTAAAATATTTACCTTCGTAAAACTTGCGCTGGGGATATCGGGTTAGAGGTCCGTTGAGACGAAATGTCTCGTCTAGCGAGAATTCGCTGGTATTGCAGGAGCGCAAAAAGGAATACAGCGATCCGCCTAGCCGAGGGCCGGAGGTTTGGTGCTTGTGTTCCTCACGAATCGGCGGCAGTTGGCGATCATCGCCCGCAATTAATACGCGCCCGCCTGGTGCCAGCGCCGCAAGCGCCATAAGCCCCTGCGATACCAACATCTGGGAGGCCTCATCCATGCAGACGAGCCGAAATAGCGCAACGGAATGGCCATCGCTTGGTGGCTTCGGAGCTTTTGTGATAAGCCGATTCAGTTGCCAGACCGTGCAGCCTAAGATCGCATGTGGTTCGGAAAGCTTATTCCAGATCTCGTCAATTGAGCTATCACTGATGGCAGGTAGTTGTTCAACTCCCTCAGGCAGAGGGCCGGCAGGTTTCCCTAGGTAGTACATTGGTACTGGTACTGGAAGGTGCTTAGATAGGCGCTTCGTGAGGCCTTCCATGAGATTGGAAATAGCGTTACGGGTGAATGCTGTCACTAAAACCCGGCAGGGCGTATCACTGCGTCGGCAAGCTTCTAGATATCCAGTTGCCATCCATGAGAGAGCATGAGTCTTACCGGTTCCAGGCGGTCCAAGAATGAGTCCTACCCGTTGATTAGAAAGCCCCATCCAGGCATCGCGCTGCGCTTGCCGTAGTGGCTTATCTTGTTCTCGAGCATTAATTGCTGGTTCCACCACCTCGGTCAGGCCTTGCATCCACAGTTCGGCATCGTTCGGGAGCAGCGTGGACGCAAATTCTTGGGGGTTGCGAAGGAAAAGCTTGATGTCATCCTTGGTTTGCACAGGCGGGACTCTATTTAGCGTCAAGGTAGGCTAGAAATTCTTGAGCGCGGTAGCTGGTGAAGTCTTCGTAAACCCGATCAAGGAACCAGCCTGGGCCCTCGATTTCGCGTAGCCACTGCTGAAATAGCGGTTTTTCTTGTGGCTTGTGAATGGTCACGAGGATACTGTCGAATTGGTGTTTATCTTGCCTAGGAGCGATCGATACTCGGCATTCGCCCCAGCGATATGGGTTGAGGCGAATATCAGGATCATCGTTCGTCAAAATTAGAGCGAAATCATCAGAGGATATATCGCTATCTTGGCTTTCCAGAGGTATTTTGAAGAGTAACCATAGTTTTCCGTTAGTATTGCCACTTTTCAAAAGTTTGAGTTCTGCCATGCACTGTCCGCTTGCGCGTCGTTGCGGGAACGCCTGAGTAAGCCGAACCAGCGTAGCTAGCATCGAGGAACGCGCCTCTAGCAACTCGTATGCCTGCAATATGTCCAAGTCCTTCGCGTTTAGTGGGTCGAACATAGCTTGGAAGCGAAATGGCCTTTTGTTAAGTCTCAAAAAAGGTTTTGCGGAGTTAAGGTTTTCCTCAAGTAACCATTCAACTAGTGACGCTGTCGTCTCAAGCCGAGCCTCGACATCTGCTTTAATCGCTTCAAGATTTCCTCGATCTTCTGAGTTACGAAGAGCTCGAATTACATCCATGGCTAAGAGCGATGAAAACTCGCGCCGGAACGGTCCGTGCGGCCTATAAACGTTGCAGAAATTCGCGTCGCAGACGGCGATCGCCTCGCTGACTTGGCGAAGGTCATAGGATACTCGTACAGGCAATGCAAACAATTGCTCGAACACGCTCCTGAGCGCTGTCGCAGGAAGGTGGTGTATACCGCGCAACTCCGGTTCTGGTACCAAATCTTCAGGCGGAAAGAGCCTCACCGCATGCAGTAGTCCGGTTCTAATCCTTGGGTCGTCTAAATGTCTACCGATGGCGTTCTGCAAGTACTGAGCTTCTGTCGGCTCAAACAGAAATATATGTGCGTGCAATTCCGCATTTAGATCTCCAACGTGTTGTTTATTATGTGCATCAATCGCGGTGAGGTCTTCAATGAGACTGCCCATAACATCAGAAATTGCATTTGCTTCTGCTGATTTGTCACCTTCCTTCAGTACGCGCACTATCGAGTGACTCTTAGTCGCGCTCTTGAATCGGTATCCGAGGGTGACTAAATTGTCTTCTACCGGGTCATAGTCTGCAACAATGTAGAGTGCCGCGTCCACGCGCGGAGGCATTAAATATGTCGCTAGGTCCGGAATGCGTTGAAGCCTTCCTTGAGTCTGAGCCTTTGCACGGGCGATCAATACTTCAGCCCTTCGCTGTAGTGACCAATTTAGGTTAGGGCTTTGGGCGTTAAGATGGGCTTCAGTGAGCGCACCTAAATTGCTTATTCCTCTACGCAGTAACGTTTTTTTGCCTTCGTGGGTAAGTCCAGGAACAGCTGAGATATCTCTATCCGCGGCATCGGCTTTATTGATGTTTTTAATGCAGTGCGGCAGGTATTGGCACTGTTCGCATTTGTAGTAGATGTGGAAAAAAGTGTCATCGCGATAACGTGATACTTCTTTTTTGCTGATTGTTAGCAGTTCACGACTAAAAAAGTCTTTCACGAGTCGGCGGTAGGGTTGTAGGTCAAAAACCTCAGACCGATGTATGCCTTCGTCTGCAAGGGTTCCTTCCTTGATGCACCAGATTTCTCCTTGAGAGGAAATAACTCCTGGCACTCGCAAATCTACCAGAAGCTTTTCAAGCAACTCGGCGTAAAAAGCCACTTGAGCTTTGTGAAACGCACGAGCGGACTGAGTGCCTTTGATGTCGATAATACTGAATACAGGCGGCTCTACGCTACGATCGACTCGTATGAGATCAGGAAACGAGCGACGAAGAGATATCCCGTCTGGGAGGGTCAGCGCGGTACTCGCAGTACGGTGGGCGTCTAGAGTTGCCTGTGGGGCATAATTATGCGGGAGGCTGCCTCGTAAAAAAGCTTCTGTACGTGCTTGGCTCAGTTTGTCTTCGCCAGGGGCAAGGGGCAAGGCTTGTCCCATGGCGATAAGTTTTTGTATGATGGCAGTTTCGAACTCATTCCCTAGGCTAGCCCATGCGCCAACATCCGTGGGCACCTTGTCAACACCGGCAGTGACCAATTCATTGGATTCCATCATTTCGTAGCGCGTCTTGCGCTCGCAGCGGTACTGAAACCAAGATTTAATCGTAGAAGCGCTAAGCGAAAGGGCCATTCGAAACTCAAAATAGAGATTTGTATCCCGAGCATTGCAGACCTGCGATGCGACCGCAAGAGGTAGGGTAGGGATGAGATCTACTATATATTTTCTAACGACGTGCGATACTTTTTCTGCGATATAGGATGAGGTCGTTCTCAAGCAGTTCAGCCGCGAGGAAAGCAGTTGTATCCTGCGTTAAGGCTGAGTTAAGTAATTTCTACTGAATCATCAATATTTTATGTTGCTGCAAGCTAAGTCGCCACTTAGGGTTGCTCTTGCAATAATCAACAGTGGCCTCAGTGTTTTTTTTTGCATGTGGGCCATCCATTGGTTGAAGGTAGAAATGTTTAAAATTTAGGTGCTCATACAAATATGGCATGGAGTCACTTTGCGGGAATACAAGCTTCAGTTCATCACCTTGGGTGATCTTTAATTGAACGCTTGATTTTGGGCTAACACAAAGCCAGTCTATACCCAAGGGGGGAGCGACGGTGCCGTTGGTTTCAACAGCTATGTTGAAGTTTAGCTTGTGCAGAGCATCTACCAATGCGTCATCGACCTGAAGTAAAGGTTCTCCGCCGGTCAATACCACATACTTATGATTCTGGTGGGATATTGGCCAAAACGAATCAATAGCATGAGCGAGAGCTTCAGCATTTTTGAATTTACCCCCACCTTGTCCATCTGTTCCTACGAAGTCGGTGTCGCAGAATGTACAAATCGCGTTAGCTCTGTCCTGTTCCCGTCCCGACCAGAGGTTACATCCTGAAAATCGGCAGAATACCGCGGGTCGACCCGCTTGGTTGCCTTCCCCTTGAAGGGTGTAAAACATTTCTTTGATGCTGTAAGTCATTTTGGTTACTCATCTGATTCAAATTGGTGGCGAGTACACTGGCCCGCCACCGCTGAACCATCATCAATCTCGTTCTTGAATGTACTGCTCATATCCAGTTTTGCGCAGTTCGCAAGCTGGGCACGTTCCACACCCGTAGCCCCATTCATGTTTCTGCTGTCGGGTCCCGAGGTAGCAGGTGTGGGACTCTTCTTGGATCAGGCTGACAAAGTCTCGATTACCTAGATCTTCCGCCAAACGCCAGGTCTGCGCTTTGTTGAGCCACATCAAGGGCGTTTCAATGACTACCGGAGCGTCCATCCCGAGGCTCAAGGCCACCTGGGTGGCTTTGAGGGTGTTGTCCCGGCAGTCTGGGTATCCTGAGTAGTCTGTTTCGCACATTCCCCCGACCAGCACTGTGAGGTCCCGTCGGTAGGCAATAGTGGCTGCGAACGTCAAGAACAGCAGATTTCTCCCGGGTACAAACGTATTGGGAAGTCCATTCTTTTCAAACTCTATAGTTTTCTCAGCGGTCATCGCCGTATCGCTGATCTGGCCGAGTAATTTGAGGTCAAGCACGTGGTCCTCACCGAGTCGCTTGGCCCAGTTTGGAAATCTGTTACGTACCTCCTGCAAGATATTCAGCCGACATTCGAGTTCGATTCGATGCCTCTGGCCATAATCAAAGCCAATGGTCTCGACGTGCTCGTAACGTTCCAGCGCCCAGGCAAGGCAGGTGGTTGAATCTTGTCCGCCTGAAAAAAGAACTAAGGCTTTGGTGTGCATACTGCTCTCCTCGGAACTGGGTCTAATTTAGCGCCGTTTCAGTTCTTGCTTGAGTTTTTCGGTCAGATATTTAGTGAGCAATCCGATATCAGTGGGCGTGTTCTGTATACCATTCCAGGGGCGGCGGTCGGTTTCAGAAATGTGCCAATCACCACTTGTCCATGCTGTATGAGGTTTCAAAAGTTTTAGACCTTTGATAAAGCCTTCCTTGCTGGTTGTGCCTTGATCGGAGTAGAGCAACTCCATAACGAAGCTCAAAGACACCAGGCCCGCCCCGTGTTTCAAACGTGAATTCCTGGGCGCTAGTCCTTCCCATTCCGATTTGAAAACTACACGCACTGCATGGAAGAAGTTATTGATAAGTTCGATGCTGCGCCCCTCAAAGTCATCAAACTTCATGAAGCTACGAATCGCGCCATCATTCGCAGAGTTAATTACGAACTTCTGCATCGCCATGTCGCTTAGTACTCCTCTAGGATTCGTATGTTGTTTGATCTCGCCAAATAGAGAGGAGTTAGGCAGGAAGTTCAACAAATCAATAATGCGAGCAGCAAATTTACGACTTGTGAACCGTTCTGGCAGGCCATCAACAGTCGGTAAAAGTTCATAGATCAGCGATTTTGGCAGCGGTCGCGTATTGTTGACGAGCACAAACTGCTGTCGCAGTTCGTTGTAGTCTTTACAAATCAATGCAGATACAAATACCTGGAATCCAGGTTTTTCCATCGTCGCAAGGGCGCTGAGTCGTTGTTGTCCATCGACCACAAAGCCTGGCTTGGATTCGGTAGCATCAATAATGATCTCTACAATCCCTTCGCCGAGGTCTTTAATCGTTACCCCATCCAGAAAGGCCAAGATAATTGCGTTAGGAAGCAATGCATCGTCGCGCTGAAGATAGTCACGAATATCTCTGATGTGCGACGCGACTTGATGGCGCTGAAAGCCTTTGAGGTGGCCTTCTTCATCGCGGCCGACTCTCTCAATTTCAGAAAAATCTAAAATTTCATTTGGAGTGGCCGCGAACGAAAATACATCATGCCCGGAGGCCTGTTGGGCGCGCACACCCTTAAATCGATAGATCATTGTTTCGAAAGTTCCAGAGTTTTCTGAAGGTGGCGGTGGTACACGCCTAAGTTGTGAAATCCACGTCTTTTGTTTCGATTGCTGGCTCGAAAGATAATAGTTTCAATACCCGCTGACTGACAAATCGAACATTGGCATTTTTGCCACGGTTTATCTCTCAGCGTGGGTGAGATTAGTCGGACATGCTTGGCGATTTCTTTTTCCATTTCTATTGATGATGATATCGATCCGGAAAGAGTCAGTCGGAGATAGTCTACTAACACGGCTAAAGTTGAATCAAAGTCGAGCAGGTTTTTATCGTAGTCGCGGATTGCTAGCAACGCCGCTTTTTCTTTGATTTGTAACTCCTCTGCGCTCAGAGTGCCTTTTTTTATTCCTTGCATCAGGCGTGGATTTTCAATCGCCTGAGGAATGCGGATAGCTGTGTAGTAGTCCAGTTTGCTTGTATTGTTGCCCATGTAGTAATTACACTTAGCATCTTTAAATGCGCGTATAAGGGGGGAGGTTGAGTCAAAACTGGTAATGCCATATCCGGTGAATTCATGGATGTTCTCGGCTTTAGCAAACCCCAGCAGATGAATATTTGTCTCGGGCTTAAGGACCGCTCGAAGCTCTTTCAGAACTTCATGGATTTGATCGACTTTCAAAGGTACTAGACCTCCGATCGCCAAGTAGCGATAACCCATGTCTTCGAGTTGTTTTGCAGCGTTCGCCATGCTTTGAGGAGACCAACCCTGTACCGCTCCAAGAGGTTCGAAAGGCCATTCAGCCTCCTTCACTAAACGCAGAAACTCTTGCGCATTTTTGAGCGTGATTTCGTACCGAAACAGCACATCTTCCGACTGGCTCAATGCTGGAGGATTGCTGGAGTCGCAGTTGAATATGATGTGGTCCGGCGAGCAACCGTGGGTGAATCCCGCATCTGAGTAGAACTCTACTACTTCGCTTGGGCTATACGCAGGGGTAGGGTGCTCTACATAGGCGAAAGCCCCGCAGTCACCTAGGACCATCGTATCTTTGAACTGAATGCCATCGAGTCGTAGAAATTTGCGCGCGCCTTCTCTGAGGAAGCGTTGCTGTTCGGAAGTCGAGTACCGAACCTTCGAATTAGCGACGCCATTTGCAGGTCGCACTGCGCTCATCGAGACCAAGAGCCCATCATAAGGGACGGGGGTCATCATTTCGTGCGCATACTGGTCATCCCAGTATCTCTTCCGGCCTGGCGCATTTCGATCATTGATGAAATCGTAGTCCGGGTCTACGTAGTCTTGGGTGTCGGCGTATAAAAATTTCATTGGTGAGCGCTGGTCATGTAGAGGCGGATCAAGGTTTCTTGCAGCGCCTTGATATCTTGAGGGGTGCTTTGGATTTCATTCCACTGGACATTAATCATCGGCCACTGACCTGTTGTCCAAGCGCAGTAAGGAGCTACTCTGGCCAGTTCTTGTAGCACTGCTTCGTAGGTTTCGCGCTGACCACCGATTTTGGCGTAGATCCGATCCATAAGCACTCCCATGGCGATGATCCCCGCTGAGTGCATGAGTCGACTGCTCTTGGATTCAAGTGCCCACGCCTCTGGAAACGTATCACGCACTGCCCGCCAGAAGGTCGTCAGTAGGTTGTACATGGACTCAACGTTCGCCGCACCGTCGGTGCTGGAGGTGTAGGGAGCCAACGCCCCCAACGGATTACTGATGCTATTGCGGATCATCGTTATTACAGCGGTGTCAGTGATCACTGCCTTGCTATTTTGCTCGGACGACCGCTTTATGAGTTTGTGGAAAGGGGAGTTTGGATCGCGGCTAAGAAGCCCGCACAACTCAGCTGGTGCCTTGCGAGCACTCAGTTCGCGGGGCAAAAGGATGCTGCCCGTCTCCGGCAGTAGTTCGTTGATCAGTCGAGTGGGCAAGGGTTTGGCCTTGTTGACCAAAATAAATTGCTCGCGCTGGGTGGTCAGGCTGTCGGATACAAAACCGATAACTGGCACAGGAAGATCCGAATTGGCCGCTTTCGCCAACGCCAATGAGCGTTGTTGCCCGTCCACGATCCAGGCAGACCTCATTCCTTCCTCCCTGATAGGGATCGTCAGCGTACCCGCTTGCGATAGCCCCGCGTCGCCTGTCGGCTTGCTTCCGCGTGCTGCAACAAAACGCAGGTCAGGAGACAGCGCTAAGATAATAGCATTGGGAAAAAGTACATTTCCCTGATTGAGGTACTCAGTGATCCCTTTGACATGACTCTTAATCTCGGGGCGCTGAAAACCCTTGAGGGGACTGCTGTCTTCCCGAGACAGGCGGCTGATGTCGGCAATTCGGACCAGGTCAGATCCCCTGATGAATAATGCATACACATCAAGGTTGTCGCCTTGCGTGGTGCGTAGTGCACGCACCACAATCGCATCTTCGCTCGTCATGCTTTGCTCTCTATGCTGTCTTGACCTTTGATGTCCTGCCAGATCCTCCGAAAGCGCGATTGCTCGCACGACACCAAGGCGTCGTCCCTTAAGTAGCGTAACAATCGGGTGGAACTGCCTTGGTAGTCAGCCCACACACACTCAAGCATGTAGGCAATTTCACTGTCCGATGCGCGCCGCCGGATGGTCGTTTTTGCTAGGGATAAAAGATCCATCGCCGCGCTGACACTCTTTCGAGCGATCTCAGCAGGAGCACTCGACAGTTCAAGAATCTCAATGAAATGACGCAGGGCTCTCTGAGGGAAATCGTTGCGAGTGCCTGGCAGTGTTGAGGTTTCAAGGCGTTCGTCATAGGGCATCGCTATGCGTCGTAAATGGCTGGGAAGCATCTCGATGCCTGGGCGCGAAGTGAATATTCTGAGCTTGTCGATCTGCGTGTCCCTGATTTTTCCAAGGTCTTCGCCTATCAACTGGACATAGTTTGAAGAGAGGGCAATGAGCACCAAGTCAATGTCGGGTTGGCTGACGAGGTCCGCTAGGGCGCTTCCCTTTGATTGGGTGACATTCACGGCTTCCCACCAATCTGATGCGCGCACACCCAATTTTTCGAGGCGTGGGATGATAGAATTCGGATCCTGAGCCACCGTCAGGTTGTACGGTGGACATCTCTGATCGCCTTCAATCAACCCTAAGCCGGTCGACGCAAACATTAGCTTCGCGTCCAACTTCGTTGCTACGCGCCTCGCGTCAGAAACGCTTCTGCCCACGTAAAGTGAAGATGCCATCAGAGTGGTGGGACGTTCGTCTATTTGCCCCTTCCACGCCTTTGCCATGGCTGCAATCGATGAATAACACTCGTCGTTCAGCACCACCGGCGGCAGGCCGTCGAGACGTTTTCGATTGGTGCAGTTGGTGATGATGACGGTTCTCATGGGAAAACTGTAGGCCTGTTTTGACGGGTGCTGCATTTATCTGAGGCTGACAATTTACCATTTAATAACTGTATGGGCCAATGCGCTTAGGCTAGTTTTTATGCGGAAGGGTTGGTATAAGAGCCTCAATACTGCTGCTACCCCTCTTTCTGGGGGGCCGTTCGATGAAGGAAGAGACTCATTGCTTAAGTTCAGCGCAATCAAGGCGTTACAGAGCCCAACCCACCAAGTGGTATCGTTTGCGGCTACCGTTGAGCAGATTTTGGCGATCGCTAGCATCGACCGAGTCAAGCGTGATGATCGTGGCGCCCTTCATGGCTTTCAACGGCCACAGGTCTCCAAGCACATACGAGAGATCCGCGACTACCTCTCCCGTCCCGATGCGGTAATGCCCAATGCTGTGGTGTTAGCGTTTACCAGTGGAGTCCGGGTGGTGGAAGGAAATGGAGCCTATGCAGAAATTGAGGTGGATATTTCGTCCGGCCCTCCTGGGTTCGTTGTGGATGGTCAGCAGCGCCTATCTGCGTTAGCAGGGCTCGAGGGGAGTTCGTTCCAGCTACTGGTGTCTGCTCTTGTGTGTGAAAATCAGGAAGAGCTTCGCCGGCAATTTATTCTCGTCAACAACACCAGTCCATTACCGAAGTCGCTGGTATATGAACTGCTCCCGTCTGTCAGCGGCCTTCCATTCAGAATGACTTCCCGCGCCCGCGCAGCCCGCATCGTGGAAATGCTGAATTATGACGATCGATCTTCTTTGCAAGGACAGATTAAGCAGCATACCAACCCCTCAGGGGTCATCGGTGATACGTCGCTCCAGAAACTGGTAATGAATTCGCTATCTGACGGTTACTGTCGGGAGGTGATTGAGTTGTCGGGAGGTGAAGATCGGTGTTTCTTGGCCATCAGTGAGTTTTTCCAGGCGGTCCAGGAGGTGTTTGGAAATGCTTGGCATGGGCACACGCCTAAAAGCTCTCGTCTCGTCCATAGCGCGGGGATTATTTCCATGGGGTTCGTCATGGAGCAGTTGTGTTCTACAGGAGCGCCACTGGCCCCAGTATTCAAGTTAGGCCTTAGAAAGCTACAAGGATATACAGCTTGGACGCTCGATTCGGGAGAGTGGTCATTCAAAACAGGCAACCGGCCATGGAATGGAGTTCAGAATTTACATGGTGATATTCATCTTTTGACTGATCATTTGACCAGGGTGGTTCGAAGTTCGGAACTCGTACCTAGCTAACTGGTGCTCATTACTAATATTTAGGAGGCATTATGACTACTTTGGTTTCCTCGGATCTGTCTCCAGCCCTGGCCAGTGACGCCAGTGTAAAAGAGTTCTCTGAAGTCATTCTTCATCTATCCATGGCTTTTCAGGAAGCATTGAGAAGGCTTTCAGGGCAGGACGAAGCTTTCCCTTCGGAAGGGTATGGCATGCTGACTGAAGCCTACGGTTTACGGACGCGTGCGAATATTCTCTACCTGACGCCATCTACCCATGTGGTGCAGGCATTAAATTTTTCCCAAACTGCTATGTTGGGGAAATTCGAAGAAATATTGAATTGTTTGAGTGATGTAACCGATTTGCACACTGTTAACTCCATTTTGGTTTCCGTGATCACCATTGCATCAGCGCTGGGTGAGGGGCGAGCCAAAGTTGTAGAGTTTTTGTTTGAAACGTTATGCGTCGACCTTGAGTCTTGGAAAGTTTAGTCTAGCTGTTTGGTTTTTGTCGCGTGAGATGCTGGAGGAACAGTGGAGATTTTTAAAGAGTTCGTTTTTGAGGCCGCTCATCGACTGCCCAATGTTCCAGATGGGCACAAATGTGGGCGCCTGCACGGTCACTCCTTTCGTATTGCAATTTATATTGATGGCCCTGTCGATAGAACGTCGGGTTGGGTCAGGGATTTTTCCGAGATAAAGGAGATATTCGCGCCTCTGTATGAACGCTTGGATCATAATTATCTTAATGAAATTCCCGGACTGGAAAATCCGACGAGCGAGGTTTTAGCCGTTTGGGTTTGGCAGGAGCTAAAGCCATTGCTTCCAGAGCTATCCGCAGTACGTATTCACGAGACATGTTCAAGTGGATGTATTTATAGAGGGCCGGAGGTATAACCACTCTCGTGTAAAGAAAGTAGAACTATGCGCAGTGTGTCGTTCACTGGATAAGTCTAGGCTTTCATTGTCGAGTTTATTGGTGATTTTCTTGTCTAGCTCGGCCCTGTAGGGAGGTGGATATGGTAAAGCCTAACAGCGGTCGAGGTAAAAGTGGTAGACGTGCTCAGACTCTTTCACCATATTCTCTTAAATGGTACCAGGCGAAGATTACTTCTTGGGGATTTTCGTGGTCATTTCGAATGGCTACCCGACGCGAAGTATCGTCTGGGGAGGACGCTATCCAAGAATTCGCTGTCCTCACTTTCAAAGGTACTGTGGTTTATCCAGAGGAATTTAAGTATCCGGAGATAGAGATTCAATTGGTGGAAGGGTTTGCCTTCATCGCCAAAGAATCTGTTACTCCAAGTATTGGCTCGATGAGCGCAAATGGTCGATTGATCTCGGTCTACGTCTCAGTTCCTGTGGAACGGATAAAGACATTGGTGTCCGTTGCACCTCACGTGCTGGTCGTTGATTTTCATGCATCGCCTTTACATTATCGTCGAGCGTTAGTCGTGTCGATACAATTAGATACTGAGGTGGAGTAATGTTTGGGCTCTGATCAAGGCGTATGTATCGAGTGAGAAAGGCAGGTTATGGTGTCAGGCGATCCCGTACCACAGGTGCTAATCCGGCAACGTTGCATTGCACCGAAACTCAGTTCTCCCCATCCAACAACTTAGCCGCCCTGAACCTCTCTTCGAGCACTAGCACCACACCGGGGTAATACCTGGGACCGGAAATGAAGCCTTCATGACCGAGGTGTGGAAAGGTGTAGGCATAACTGGTTTCTTTGCCTCCGGGACGTATAAATCCCCGCTGCCCCTCTAACCAGGTATTTAGCAGCGCCATGACTTGTTCCGGGTCCACCTTCCCTAATTCGCCGGTGACGGCGTTTAGTGGCAGCGAAGGCACGATGAAGGTGGCGGCGAAACGGTGGTCTGTGTCGTTAGCCAGATGCCCGCTGTCCTCCCAGGCAGCCTGTAAGCCCTTGTGCACATTGCGTGTCGGGTTGGAGCGTGGCCCGACCCGTTGCCAAGCTTGCTTAGCCTCGAAACCGAAGCAAACCTTGTGATTGGTGACATAGAGATCACATCGTCCCGGGCGCAGGTCGCCCGATTCCACGCCATCGGCTTTAACTTTGTGGCGCTTGCCCGTGGAGAACTCCTCCAAGGCCACCCAGTTTTCCATGGACCAGGCGGCGCCGGCCAGCGAGCTAAGAGTGGCACGCTCGTTGTACCACCAGCAGTTATCGACATACTTATGGATCGCCGCGTAACGCTCCACCATCGCCGTCCATTGCTCCAGTAGGGTCTTAAGTGAACCCTTGGGGGCCTTTACCTTAGTAAGCGATGTCATGTGGGTTCCCTTGTGATCTTCTTGATCGCAGAGTCGGTGGCCATTGATGATTTCCATCTACTTGATTAGTGGCTAAAAGACATAATGCTGTCAATGTAGCTGCTACTGTCCTTCGCCAACCATGAGCTTAGTAAGACGATGTATGTGACGGCCCTGTCCGTGCTCAGGTAAGTCGCGGTGCCCCACCGAACTATGCGCCTGGCCTATTTGGCGCTATGTCATTGGAAGTTTGTCGATTTTAAGAAAGGGATTATCGGATGGTATCGACTCGAACAGCAGTTTTGATTCTTCAAGTAAATAACCTTTGAGTGTCGCTCTCTTCCGCGGACCTTCGATTTGGCAAGCCCAGATGTTCAGACCGTTGCCTCGCTTCCTGTGGACATTCAGTTTCTCGAACTGCTTCTGCACCCAGCGCCATTCTTCAATCTTTTGATTGGCACCCTGTGAGACACCGGGAAACTCCTGGGCGTAGCGTTGGAAGAGGCCAGGTGTTACCAAAAACACCAAACCGCTCACGGTGTGCACCTTGGCCTTGCTGTCGTTGATGATCAGCTTGTGGCTTAGGATGCCTTCCTTGACCCAATTCAGGAATGCCTGGCCAGGGTTGTCCGAAGTGGGATTTGAAATTCCGAGAGCGCTTTCTGACGGTTCTTCACGAACTTCAGGTTCTGCCGAGTCGAACATATCCAGTAGCGTTCCGAGATAGTCGGCATCTTCCATCGCTATGGGATCTGGCAACAAGGAGCTTTGACGCGATCCTGTACTCACAGTCTTAGGCACTGGTGGTGATGCCGGTTTTCTTGAACAATTTGCTGAAATGAGAAAGGTCATTAAATCCGCAATTAAAGGCTGCTTCGCTGACTTCGCGGCGACGCGGCACAGTAAAAAAGTAAAATGCTTCGAACGGATCCTAAATCGCCAGGCAAGAAACTTTTCGAAAAATTAGCCGCTGGTCGAAAAGCCATACTTCATCCAGGGTTTGGGCTGAAGTGTGGGCTGTGAAGTTTTATCAAAAGCCAGAAACGACAAAGCCCTGAAAAATCAGGGCTTTGTCGTATAAAGATGGCGGAGGCGATGGTGTCGATGGGCGCGTATGACCTGTCAGCCGTCTCTGGATATGTGCCTGCAGAAAAAAGCCACGATTTGCTTATCTCAAGAACAAGACTTCGCCAGCTGTTTTCAGAACTAGGGCGGAAAAAGGAATGTCGACGAAAATCCTGAGGTCCTGCACCGGCCCAGCTCAGCAGTGAGTCACGTGTGGGCCTGGCTTTCGTTGCTCGATTCCGACTCACGCGATGCTGGCAGTTTGCCTAGTCCGCTGGCATGCTCTCGACGATTCGTCAGCAGACATTGTTGAGCCAGGGAGAGCAGGTGTGGGTTTAGCGAACAAGGCCAAGGCAGTTCAACTGAGTGTTCTGAGCAAATATGGTGTCCTGGCGGATTTTTCCGGCTTGGATGAGTGGGGGCTTGACCGTGCTCTGAAGGGGCGTTTGTCTGCAAGCGCGTCGATGGACCTGACCTTTGCTAACTGGTGTGATCAGTTGCTGGGGCTGGGACGGCGAGTGCCGGTTGCGCGTTTTGACCATCAGGTCGCGGGGCAAATCCGGCTGGACAAGCTCGCGGTGGGGCAGGACCTCGCCGTAAGCCTCAAGGCGCACAACAGGCAGCTTCAAGCCAGGCTCAAGGCTTCCGAGCAAGAAGTCACGCGGTTGCAAGACGAGCTGCAAGCACTTCGGCAAACCAGGAATCATGCGGCATTGATGGAACCGGAATCCGTAGCCGCGCAGAGGTTGAAGTCTTGGTATCACGATACAACCGATCCTCTGCATAACATCCTGTGGGAAATCAAGGAAATTGACGGTCGCATCTTCGACCATCAAGGCCACATTAACCGGGATTACCGTCAACAACTGGTCGAGATCATTCTGCGGGCACTGAACGGTTTGGCCCGTTTCGGTTTATATGTCGAGGCCGAGTTGCGTGACGCTTCACCCAGAGAGCCTGTTTTGCCATCGGTGATGTTGCATCACAACCCACCAGATCAGGGTGACGAGCATCTACTTGAACACTTCGACTTTGTCGTCAAGGGTGTGCAACCGGATGTGCTGAGGGCGGCCAGCGAACTCCATTTTCTTGGCCAGGCTCTACCTGAAATGGACAAACAGCACCGCTTCGATTGTCACGTCAAGGTCTCCTATCGCCACGGGCTCGAGTTGGACAAGGACGAACTGTTCCATCTGTCTTGCTTCCTGCAAAAGTTGTTTGAGGCCCTGGCAAGGTCAAATGATGGTCGGCCGAGGGGAGCATTGCGAGAAACGGTGATTCTCTGCCTGCTGCTTTCCTGGACCGCACCCTGCATGCCCATGCGATTACAACGAGCGCAGGTGCTGAGCCTGCAAGAAACGTTCTACAGAGGGCACAAGCCGTTCACGACCGACACCTCGAATCCCGACAGGGACGTATCCGCTGGAAAAATTCTCGAGCACCTGTTCCATACGTTGCATGCGCTTGTTATGCGGTGAAAAGGACAGTGAGCCTGAAGGGCAGCTAGCCGATATGCAGGATCAAGTAGGCCAGCGCTCCGAGGCTCAACAGGCCTACTGGGACGACGGTGTAGACCAAGGCCTTGGCATGTCCTGCGGTTCGCTGCAGATTGACTTGCAGGTCGTCGACCCGGGCGTCCTGCGTCAGTAAATGCTGGTGAATGGCTGCTAGCGTTTGCAAAGTGGATTTGTGCTGCGTACTGGCGTGGACTGCTTGCGTGCAGAGAGTGACTTGCACGCGCTGGTCCTGCTGGGCAATGGCCTGCTCCACAGAGGTGCGGCCCTTGCTGGCCAACACGGCGATTAGTGCTTCCAGGCGCTTCGTATGCTCCTTGCCGAGTTTTTGCAGTTGCTCGAGCAACTGATCGTTGCCCTCGCGATGGACTGACTGGTTTGCTTCGCTCAGTGCCTTCAGTTGTGTTTGCGTGTCGAGCTGAAACGCCTGGTGATGGTCGTTCAGTTGCCCTTCGAGCGTTTGGCTGTGGGTGTTAAGAGCTTGCAGGGTCTGTTGGCCGAGCGTTTCGGCTTGAGTGCTCAACGTCTCGAGCAGATGCTCCGCCCGGGTGACTGCCAGCGCCTCGGTGCTTTGCTGGGTATCTGCCAGTCTGGACATCTGCTCGAACAGCCGCTCATTGCTTTCGTGATGGGCTAGCCGGTTGGCGTCGTTCAGGGCGTGCAGTTGCGCTTGGGTATGGGCTTGGAAGGCCTGCTGGTGTTCACTTAAAAGGCCATCGAGCGCTTCGGTTTGGCTCGATAGCGCTTTCAGGGTTTGCTGACTGAATGCTTCCGTTTGGGCGCTCAGTGTCGTTGCCAGGTCGTTAGTTCGGGTGTGTGCCTGATGTTCGGCATCGTGTTGGCCGTCCAGCAATGCTTGAAATTGTTCGTCGAGGGCAAGGCTGTTAGCGGGGTAGTGGCGATCGAGCGTTCGCTTGATCTTGCTTATCTGCGCCATCAGGCCGTCATGGCGGTCCTTGATCTCTTTGTCGAGCGGATACAGCGCACCGTCCAGCAGGGCAGTGAGTTCGTCTTTCAGTGGCGCGATCACGATATCGTTGAGCAGCTGTGCCATGTCTTGCCTGGCGGCTTGCATTTCGTCTTGAACTGTGTTGTCAGTCACGTCGAGGGTTTTCCGGCGTAGAGTTTTTCCGCTTCGTTGATCAGCAAATGGGTATTCAGCACGGCCAGGAATTTGTCCATAGCGGTTGAGCCCTTGGCGATACCTGTCTTGACGGTTTGGAGGGCTTGTACGAAGGCGTCATTGACCCGTCGCTCAAAGTGTTCGGCGATTTGCAGCGAGCTGGTCATCCTGGCCAGATTTGCATCCAGTTCTGACTGTAGTTTCGCAAGGGTGTCCTGGTGGCCGTGTAGTTGTTGCAGCTTTTCTGCCACGTTTCGCTTCTGTGTTTTGAGCGCGCGCACGGTCTTCTCGATTTTCTCGGCTTGCGCGCGGAAGCCGTCAATGAAGCTTTGATGGGCAAGAGATGCATGGCGTTGCTGACTTTTACGAAAAGCCATGTCCAGCACTATCCTGTCGTTTTCGAAGTTCGACGACCAGAAGTAGCTGTCTCTGCTGTAGTCATCCAGGACATAGGCGATGGCGTGGAAGTCTTTGTCATCGAAGGTGATGCGAGGCAACCGGTCAACACATTCGCTTAAAGGCGCCTTCAGATGATCTGCAGCCACACGCTCAAATAGTTCATTGAAGATGTCTGTCCAACCCTGGCACCGTTGTTTCAGACGCTCTTTTTCCTCTTCAAGTGCCTCTTGCAGCGCTGACACGGTTTCGGAGTCTACCTTGACCGGCGAGCCTTCGAATAATGATTCAAACAGCGTCTTGCACTCGGTGTGCACTAACTTGGACAGAACGGCACCCAGCTGCTTTTGAGTCGTGTGCTGCTCGTCGAGGCTTGTTTGGTGATCCTCAAGCATCTCTAACCAGGGACTATCGGACAGCGTCGGGTAGTGCTTGCCCAGTTGTTTTTCCAACACCTCCAGTTCTTCATCCAGCTCTGCCTTGCGCTCTTCGTAGCGCGCTCGGAACACCGAAATTTGACCCTGTACGAGGCTATCCAGTTGAAAGGCCGCGAACAACCGCGAGAACGGTCCGGACGCATCTTTGATGTCGGTAATCAGTTGCTGTCTGAATTCACTGACCACCGGTGCAATGTGCGCATAGTACTCAGGGTCGGTGTTGGCCAGATCACGAGCGGAATCGCCCAGTTCAAGCACATACAGATTGTCGGCAAAGCGTGAAGGGATTTTTAGTTCGAGAGTTTCGATCTCGCTGATCATTGCTAGACGTACTTCGTGTACGTCGAGCGGAGTATTGAGGAAGTGCTTGCGCACGCTACTGAGGGAGAAACAAGAAGTCACTACCACGCGAAAACGTACTGGCTGGTTTGCCCAGTGGGCCAGTTCCTCGATCCGCAGGTTTTCCGGTCGAAGGAAGCCCAGGCTGCTGGCCTGGGTCACTAGTAGCACCAGGTCCGCCACGGTGACATAACGACGAGCGAGTTGTTCTACCAGTTGCTGTTCGTTTCGGTTGCGTGCGTCCAACCCGGGCAAGTCGATCAGCTTGACGTCCACGTCCAGCGCATTGCCAGACTCGGCGGGGAACAACCGGTCGGGGATGAGGATATCGGTCAGGTCTGTATTCTGCCGGCTGCCTTGCTCGACTGTGCGGCGAATATCGGCCAGTGCCTGAGTAGCCTGGGCCTCGTCCATTGGCTGGTCACCCCCGATGTACCAGTTGTCATCGGGCGCACGACCGTAGCGCAGCGGCATTGCCGTGGCAGACTTGCCCACGGCTTGGCCGCCACGCAGCACACGGGCCACTTCGTCGTGAGTGCTCGACGCTAGCCCAAGCAGGTCGAGAATGAGGGTGGTCTTGCCGACTTGCGTCGCGCCATAGACCACCACCGTCACTTGGTCGGAGCGCCTGACCTGATCACTGACCTCCGGCGCTAGTTCGTGAACAAACCGGTCGAAGGCTTGCAATGCCCAATCGTGACGTTGTCGATGGCGCTCAAGCCAGGTAGCGGGAATGGGCACGGTCGATCTCGGTTTCCAGATTGCGCCGCGAAACGTCCAGAGCCCGCAGTGACCGGGCCAGCGCATCGCGTTCGGCGAATTGGTCAATGTCAACGCCGTAGGCAAGGCTCAGATTGCGCTGGATACGTGCCTCTATCGTCTCCATCAGTTCGTCATAGTGCTCAAGACTGGTCTCGACCAAGTGATCCTTGAAGCGCTCGATGCTGGCGCCGATGAAGTTTCGTTTGCCCACGTCGTAGTGATGCACCGAACTGGCCGCTTTGTAGCCAATGAACCCAAGCCCCAACATGCCGGTTACGGCCATCGATAAGGTGGCGCCAAGGCCAGTGGCTGCGCCCCCGGCCAGCGCGGGAATCACGTCGAAGCTTCCGTCAATGGCCAAATCCACGGCAGTGATTGCAAGCAGGGCACGGATGGCTTGCTGGGCACCTTGGGTAAACTTGGGCAGCGTTTCGCCAATGTCTTTGGCGAGTTGGACGGGGTCGTAGTTCACCAGTTGCGAAGTGTCTATGACGCTGCGCCGGCACAGTGCGATGCCCTGGCTCATGCGCAGGTATTCCATGGTCAGCGCTGGTATGTGTTGTAGGGCAGTATTGAACTGCTGGGTTCGAGTGGTGCCGGTGTCGAGATGATTTTCGCTGGAGGTCTCGTTGAGCAGCAGGCAAACGTGTTTTTGAAGTAACTGCGGGTCGACCCTGTTGCTCAAGGGGGAGATGGCTCCACCATCGGCTTTTTCGTAACCGAGGTACTGCCCAGGCCGATCTTCATTGCGCAGGCTTAACAGGGCCTGGGCGTCGAGATGCTCTTTGGGGGCATGGCCCAGTGCGAGCAGGTCGTTGGCAACGTGGGTCAACGCAAGATAGGTGGCATCAACAGGGGTTTGGCCGGCCTGGTTTTCCCAGTGTAGATTGATGCGATCGATAAAGCGTTGCTCGGTTTCGCTGGCATTGAGCAGGAAGAAGTCCTTGGCGGTCCGTAGTTTGTTGCCCCAGCCTTCTTCCTCGTCGCCGTAGGCTTTTTTGGCGCTAACCGTGGCTAGAAGTGCGTATTGGTCAACGTAATGGTGCAAGGACTTCTGATACTTTTTGCGGTAGCTGACGACTGACTGGCGGAATTTGTTAAGGATGGAGTCAATCAGTGCGTCCTGGGCGCTGGCGCGTGCGCCGGCGTCTTCGACCAAAGATTCGAGCAAGGTCACAGCGGCTTCCAGTTCCAACTCCACGATGGAGCGCAGATCCGTCAGGCGCTGGTGGTGAATGCTTTCAGGCACCTGAGCGTATTTGGCCAGCGCTTCGATCAGTTGTGGAACCCAGTGCGCGCGGTACTCTTCGCCACGCCCGACGCACAGGATGCGATCCAGTTCCTCGGCAGGTACTTCGCAGGCTTCCGCGGCCGAAAGGCGCAGCGTGTCACGCTCATCGTCGCTTTTACCTTCGGTACGGCCGATGGTAATGATCGGTTGGCGGCCCTGAAGGGCGTTTTCCAACATGTCGACCAGTACTTCGTTAGTTGCGTTAGTCGCCAGGGCATTGGCGTTGGTGACCATGATGCTGCCCATAGCATGCTTGAGCGTGTCGCGCATCTCCTCCTGCCACAGGCTGTTGGTACGGCTCAGCCGTTCGTATCCAGGCAGCAGCAAAAAGCCGAAGCCATCACTGAAGTGGCGGCGGGGCACATACAAACGCAGCAGCAGGAAACGTTCACCGGTAGAGAAACTGCGCAGTTCCTTGGCCAGGGTCTCCTGGTTGATCTCATGTTCTTCGCCGTACTCATCCACGCCACGGGCGTAGGGTGCTTCACAGTCTCGCTCGAGGATAAACAGCGGGCGACATTCGCCACGGCCCGGATTGTCCTGCAGCCAATCATCCAGACCGTAGAGTTCACGTAGCAAGTGGGTTTTGCCGGCGCCTTGGGTGCCGCCTACGCAAATGAAATAAGTCGAGTGCATTTCGCGAATGACTAGCAACTTGCGTAACACCGCGCGAATTTTTTCGCGCTCGGTGTTGGTGCGGTCGAATTGCACGGCGATGTTGAGGATTTGCCGCAGTGCTTCGTTGACCGGGTCGATAAGGGTGGCGTACATGCCGGAACTCCTTGTTAAACGGTACTTGGCGAGTGTGGCCAAGCCCTGACGAAGCCTTGAGGCGAATCTGGCTACGCCGCAGAAAAATGGTTCGCCAACATATCGACCGCCTAACGGAAATGTTTAGCGGTCGTTTTCACGACAATGATTGCGTACTGGTTGGCGGTGCGCCAAAACAAACGTGCTACCGCTCAAAAAAGTGCTTTCCGAATCAATCCATTCACTGCCTTCGTCACGCTTCATGACTTTTTCGTTCATAGGCAAACCCTGGGTGTTGTATTGGCAGTTGTAGGTCATGTCGTACATTTTCTTGTTCTTGCCGTTTTGCGTGCGGTTTAGCATGACTTTTTTGGTCGGGTGCGCCTTGCAGTACGGTGTAGCTTTCCATCTCGCCCTGGCGATCAATGAATGAAGTGACATTGGCTGTCTTGGGGTCGTAGAAAGTCGTGATGCGACTGCCGTCCGGCCAGATGGCGCCGGCTAGACTGCCGGCGGTGTTGTAGTTGAAGCCATAGGTGCAGTTCCAGGCGTTTTTGTGCGAGGTTTGCCAGCCTTTTTCGTTGTAGTAGAAATCGCCGCCATAGCCTTCTGCAGTGGTGAATTTCACCACGCGGCCGGCATCGCCGTAGCGGAAGGTGACCACGGCTTTGTCGCCCTGGCGCAGGGCGAGCAGGTGTCCTTGATCGTCGCGTTGTATGTCGACGTTTTCGAACTTTTGCATCACCCCCTTATCGTTGAACAGCACCACAGGGGGCGTCGCGCTCGGCGTCTTCTCAGCGCCAACCGCTTGATTGCCATTGCAGGGCCTGCGCTGATTTCTTGGGGTAACCTTCAGCCTCACCCTCTTTGATCAGTGCATCAAAAAGGATTGCGCAGCGTTCGATCAAGGTCGACGAGATCCTCACATTCAAGACACGCTTGCCTCTGTAATCGAGGTAGCTCTCCTTGACGGGGGTGGCGAACAAATGTGGTTCGGCAGTTTTGTTTGTTTAGAGGGTGGATCGACTCGTTGTTGCAAAAAAGCCAAATTGAGCTATCAATGCCTAGGGAGAAATCTGACGAGTGGGTAGCACCAATAAATGGCGGAGGCTTTTCGCCATCATTTGAATCGAGTAGTATCTGCGTTCCTATGGATGGAATATTTAAGAAATGAGTAAGTCCGAAGCTAAGAAGTACAAAGACCTAAATCTTAACTTTGATAGTATCGCTCCATGTATTGAGCGGCATGGTGGGACTAATCCTGTTCTCGAAAAAAAGAACGATAAAGAACAGCATCTTCGGTTCCATGTTAAAGATAACGTTTTTCTTATGAAGATCTTTCCTGTATCGGGAGGAGTTTTTTCCTTGGGGAAGGCTGCGGGTCATTGTCCGGATACATTTGAACACTTCGCGAATAAAATCATCGAGGAGTGTGTTACGCCTACCCCGGCAAGTTTGAATGTGTCTTTACCACGCTTTCCATCAGAACATGTTGTACCTATTCTAGACTTTCTGGTGGAGGCGGGGGCCCAAGTTAGTGAGGTCGACGGTGGCGCCCTGTGTAAGATGTACAGGGTTGTAGGTTCTCTGGGTGATAGCTTAGTCATCAAGCATTATAACTCGGGTACGCTTCAGTTTCAGGGGAAGTATAGGCAGCTCGCAGCGATTGTTAGTGACTATCTTGGCTCGGTTCTTTCGCTTGATGATGTTATTAAAGCACAGTCAAAAATTTACGCTGTAGAATTAACTGTTCAACAAGTTAAAGATGGGCTTTTAGCGGTTCTTCCCGCTGCGCACGGTTTCATATCGGATGCAGTAAGAATTCAACTTAGCTCTGCTTTCGCGCTCGCGAAAATCGAACTGCCTGTAGAAGACTACTCATGTGTAGCTCTTCCTGCATTGCGCGGTTTAGAAGGGTTCGTTAAGGATCTGTTGATCCGAGGGAACCTCCAGCCGGCTAAGCAGTCTACTTTTGGTGACTATTTTCGGGATGGTAAGTTGGGAAAGGATCAAGCAACTCACGTCACTGCAAATGGTGGCGTAGCGCTCGCTGAGGTGATAGACGAATGCTATGCTTACTATAGCGCGGAGCGTCATCGAACCGCTCATATGGACGCACCAAGCACTACCAGTAGAATTCTGGATTTTTCGACAGCAAAAGCTATAGTTAGCAAAGTTTTTGAATTAATCGAGGCGGCTTCTAAGAGGCTCATGAAATGAAATCTGACTATTTGGTAAGTACTGAGCTTCCTAATAGCTTGGGAGTATCAGCTTTTATTTTGGCGGCCAATTACCATAGCCCTTTTGAGTGTCTTGAAGAAATTTCTCAAGAGCTGGATAGGCAATCGGTTAAGGGGGCTGTTGTTTTTGATCTTCTGCTGGCGAATGGTACTAAAATTAATAGATATTTTTTGGCGCAATTCGACGGAAAGAAATTTGCTATAGACAGCATTCAAGAAGCCAGTATGGAATACATGAGCTTCAGTAAGGTGTCAGCTGAGATGCTAAAGCGTAGTGCGAAGCTTATAG
Organism: Pseudomonas sp. 15C; assembly: GCF_055484735.1. Classification (NCBI taxonomy): domain Bacteria; kingdom Pseudomonadati; phylum Pseudomonadota; class Gammaproteobacteria; order Pseudomonadales; family Pseudomonadaceae; genus Pseudomonas; species Pseudomonas sp. 15C. The sequence goes on from NZ_JBUDGD010000009.1 coordinate 84,794, forward strand.
ATGATGTATTGCTGACACCTGCTATGAAGTTTGCAGTGCGTCGCGGTATACCGTTCTAGTTATATTAACTCGAAGGTCGACGAATGCGGCCCGCTCCAAATCGATGAACTGTTGTGTGCTTCGATTCTGTCTGCGATGACACAAGCCCGTTGTCCCGCAGTAGGTGGTACGTACATACCGAACCGGCTGATGCTTCCGCCGTTCACCGCGGCGTTTGTGCTGTCGGCTGACGCGAAGGGCAGATTCTGGAATGTCGCAGGTTCGAGCATCCTGAGTCCGTGGAGGCGGCATGCTGGCCTGCCTTGGTCATCGCAGATTGCATCCATCGCCGAACCCATGCGCTTCCACCAGGCGGCCGTTCCCGGGTGTGCCCATTAGCCCGAGCTGCCGATGGCCACTGGCGGCCAATCGACGGCCAGGCGTTGCAGTCTATCCAGTGACTCATGCAGGTGCCAGACCGGCACGCCGCGTAACTCTCTGGGCCAGGCTTCCAGAAGCGGTTCGTTGGCCGACTCGTCGCCGTCAATGACATCCGGGATCAGCGCCCAGTCTAAAGCGGGATGCCGGTGCCATTGCTCACCCCATGCGGTGTAGCCATCAACATCCAGCTTGCCGCCTTTCTTCCAAACCGAAAACGCGCCGTTGTCGAACACGAACGACTGGCAGACATTGGCAACGATGCCAATATCGTCCTGACGCGGGAACGGCACCAGGGCATGCCGGCCGGCAAGGACCGGGCGCCGTCCTGGCGGGTGCCAGCGACCGGCGTGCCGTGGTATGCAATCATCCACTAAGCCTCACTGTTTCGATCTCGACGCCCTGGTGCGTGGCGATGATGGTTTGATCGCCGCCCAGGGATTCAGCCAGTCGATCAACGATCTGCTCGTGCCATCCCTTTTTGATCAGCGCGGTAGCTGCCCGGATGTGCTCAACATGGATCATCGACAAGGACCTCAACTCAAGCCGATAAACAATGGTTTCGCCGTCGGACGGGCAGACGGCTGCGAACGTGTGTCGGTACGTATTCATGCGAGATCCTCGCCGGCTGGGGTCAATTCGGCATCGGCGTCAACATGCATGTTGCACTGTGAGGTGCAGGGTGAAGCGTTGACACGGGAAACCGATGGGCCAGCCATTGAGCCGCAAATCAGAAATCCGGGATGCCGATGCTGTTAAGCGAAGCAGAAGGCAACACGGAGCATGGAGATTCAGAGTTAGTGCGAAGACGCTTTCTACGCCTGAAATCAAGAGCCGGCCACCTGATACTGAACTGGCCCTACAACTCCATACAAAGCCGATTCATCGAGTAAGATAACCCCAAATGGGGAAGCCAGGAGCAAGGAACGTGAAGGTAGAGTCACCGAATGAAATATGGGTCAAGGCTGCTTCGTTCGAGGAACGCTGGGATACTCTTAAAGGAGCTGGAGAAGGTGGGCAGGGTGTTGGTTACAAGGTTATTCGCAAGAGTGATCAGAAAATTGCTTTCATAAAAGTCATCCAGGAGAAGAGCCGGAAGAACAGTGAGCGACGCGAAAGATTTTATAGGGAGGCTCTGGCTTACAGATCTCTGGCGGGGCTTGAAGTACCAAGCCTGATTGAGACTAATACGGATCGCCATAAGGACAAGAACATCACGCTGTACATCGCGACCGAATTCATCGAAGGCGACAACATGCGCCAATGGCGCAATCGGGTCCAAAAGGTCAGCCTTGATCAGGCGATTACGACCACTCTGCAGCTTCTGGATACGGTCGCTCAGGCGCATGCAGCCGAAATTCTGCACAGGGACATCAAACCGGAAAACATTATCATGCAGGATGGTGATGTACCGTCTCCCGTGTTAGTCGACTTTGGTATCTCCTTCGACCACAGCCGTGATGCACAGTCGCCGCTTACCCGAGAAGGCGACGAACTCGGCAACAGATTTCTGTCGCTGCCCGAGTTGAATGGAGGCAGTTTGGACAAGTGCAGTCCGGTTTCCGATCTCACTTTGGTCGCCGGGATTTTCTTCTATCTCTTCACTGGTAGAAATCCGACCCAGCTTAAAGATGGGCAAAACAAGCTTCCTCACCAGAGAGAAAAGTCGAGGCCATTTTTTGAAGGGTTTGAGCGAAGTGGCATTCGGAATTTCTTCGATAAGGCATTCGCGTATTCTGTCAGCGACCGGTACCAGAGTCCTGAGTTGATGCGGGCTGACTTGCTCAAGATTCTATCTCGGCACTTGCAGCCAGCGCCGACTGACCGAAAAGAGCGCCTTCAGCGGCTTCTAGAAAATATGGATTTCCAGAGTAATGCCAAACGATCCACGCGCGTTGGACAAGCGCTGGAATGGGCTATACGGGGGTACGGAGAGGTCAGGAACAAGAGCGGTGGTTCCGTGACCGCGCAACAGGTGGATATCAAACCTGGGGCTGAGCTCGGCTATGTAAGGATCCGGTGGGACTTTAATGGCGATTACCAGCTTTGTACCTATCTTTGGGTGGAGGCATCTGGAGGGGAGCTTGTTTGGTATACCTCTTCTGGAGAGGTTTACCGGATAGAAATGGATGCGTCACTTGAGGAGTGGTCGCTAGAGACATTCATCGATGAAGCAGTCGAAGCCGATATGCTCCGAATCCTTGAGCATAAACCTGAAGACCTTCCTGCCGAGTTTGCAAAGCTCCATGTATTACGGGATCGTCTGACTTACTCCTGGGCAGCCGCAACCGAGCTTTCCCATGACCTCAATCTCCCTGTATTTGTAATCGTTCACGATGACACGCAGCCAATGATCCAGCGTGAGCATCTACTAAATGCTGTGCTCGGCGAACGTACGGTTCAGGACGTGATTCTTACCAGCTTTGTCTTGTTGGTAATGAAGCAATCGGTCATGCCGAGACACCTTCAAATTCCAGAGGTCGGGGACTACAGCGCAGTGATTCACGAAGGGCGATGGACACGACAACAACGTCTGGCAGCGAACGGTGAAGCGGCTCGTACCCGTCTGTCTGAGCTGCAGCAGGCTTTTGCCGTTGTGACACCTCAGCCCCTCTAACGACCACCAGCATCACCAGTGGAGGGAACGATCTGTGGCAGAGTGGGAATGGGTGCTGCCGAGCCAGGCAGTAGCGGCTAGTAGGATTACCGGTTGAAAAATCACTTGTAGTAACGGATTAAAAGGAATGGCGCGCTGCTAGATAGCTCCTTTGGCGCTGTATTGGGGGGCTCCCACCACCGTTGCTGGGTGCGCCGGCTCTCCAGTTTGCATGGACGCTCCCAGCAATCGGACGCATCAAAGCCGCAGTGTCAACTTGTCGATCCTACCAGCGGGGTCGGATGCCGCTATCACCAAGTACTTTCCAGACAGTCCATGGGTTTTCACTGAAAGGCGCCCCGAGCCGCTTGCGCTCAATACCTCCACTGCGCCAGTTCCATTGGTGACTTTCCAACCATTGGCGACAAGCTGACCGAACACGAAGGGGGCACTGCCGGCGCTCCCATCTGGAGCATCAACCAAACCCAACTGAATCATGCACGGGGCAAAACCCGGTATGTTCGCCTCGAAGATATTGCGAAGCTCGATAGAGACACTTCGTACTGAGTTCTCCAATTGATCTTCAATCACCTCAAGCGCTGCACCATCTGGTGGAACAAGCCGGACCCGCTGCAACTCGGAACGAGGTGACGGAATTGTATCGGACGGTTTTTTTGGTGCGGACTTTAGGATATCCGCACTAAAGCTATGTGGCATCCAGCTGGGGATGGGCCTGACCGCGAAGTATCGCCAATGTGGTATTGCCATCCGCTCGATTGCAGACACGGAGCCAGGGCAGATCTGCTCCAGGTGCTGAACTACAAGTTCGGAAACAGGTTCTACGCGATAAAGGAGTTCCTCCTCACTCGAAGCGCCGCCGTCGCCATCCCAGAAGACACGTACATCCTGCGCGGCAAAGGGCTCCAAAGAACCGATAGCCAGAGAAATGACCCCGGCATGCTCCATGAGGGTACCAACTGAAGGCCGGAACAACCTCAGCAATGGGGCTTTCGTTGCGGGTTCGACCGGTACAGCAATCGCACGTAGGTCTGCCAGTTTCATTTTGTCGCTGGGTACCGCTGTGAGGGAGACGGCCGTTAGCATGACAAACTCAAGCCCCCCCTGGGCACCGGAGATTTCAATCTCGCCTGATTCAGTCAGAATTTTGCTGTTGTCGACTTCAAACAGGTTAATGAATGCGCGAAGGAACGTCTGTCTGTGAAGATAGGGTGCGATCAGGCCTTGGATCATCGCAAGGCGTAAGGCCGTGTCGCGCTCGGCGCGCAGTTCACTGAAGCAGCGGTTCGCGGCAACCGGATCGCCCTGGAATCGCGTCGCCAGACCAAGATCGCAGAGTGCCGACTCATGCGCACGCCAAATCCGGAATCCTGCGACCGGCTTTTGACACAGCGATGAAAAATCGATAAACGCGCGTGCACTCTTACTTCCACTCACGCGGCTTGCCCAGTCGAGATGCCACCTAGACCCTGACAATTGAGGCGGCCGCGGGTCGTGCACAGCAACATTGGTCAGAGAATCCTCGGAGCGTCGTTCGGGTCTCAGTCCGCTCACCGCTTCCCAAGCGACAGCTCCTAGCCCCACCAATCGCGTTGACTCAGTATCGAACATGTCGCCTGCCGAGCCGAGCGACAACTGCAGGCGATACCGCTGAAAGTCCGACGGCGTAGGGGGCACCGACGTGCCCTGCGGGCTATCATCGGGAGCGTACTCTGGAAGCAGAGTGATCGACCAATCAGGAGGAACGCCAGGCACTATGAACGGGCGCTTCTCTTTAAACTTAATAACCAAAGGTATGGCTTCCTGACCAGGAAGCCGCACACCGCCTTGCGCGTCAATCCTCAAAGGATCGTCTGGGTCTATTACAATACCGACATGGATCTCCAGTGGTGTGCGTGTGGTCCAGTCCCAGCCAATCTCGGCGCGTAGAAGAAGCGTTCCATCGGCTGGATAATCGACCTCCACAGCACCCCAGCTTGGCTTTTGTACGGGCCAGGGCAAAAGCTTGCAACGGGCCGTAACCGGGTTCCGCCAGCGCCCGAAAGTGTCGCTGCAGTGGATGTTGATCGATTTCTCTGTCGGTACGGCTAACGGCAAGGGGGTTGCACCCAGGGGGAAGGTTGGAGCTCCCGCATCTGAGTGATCCTCAGCCTTACCCGTTCCAATATACCGCTGTGGATTACCGTTCTCGTCGATCAAAAAACCTAAAGTCCCCGCCCCAAGGTCGACAAAACTGGCGAGACTGGCCGAACGGCGGTCCAACCGGACGACCAACTCAGTCGATCCTGGCTCGTCGAGCACCGACGGGCCGTGAATCATTCCAGGTTCGATCGTGGCTATCGGGTCGGCTGCGAAGGAAAGGGCCGCGAACTGCTCGCTCACGACCTTTAATCCGGTCGAGGAGAGGTGATGACCCCGCACCCGAATGAGCGGATAGGGGAGATGCCCCAGCGACTCTACTTCGGCATAGATTTCCTCGAGCGATTGGAGCGCGCTAAATGGCGGCTTTATTGGGACCGTCACGGCATGGCCAAGTGTTGTTGCGGTCACAGGATCACTGCCAGCCAGCAACTGCAGCATCTTGGCAGGGCAGTGCGTGAGGAAGACTCCCGACTGGACTTCTGTTTCAAAGGACCGAGCAGGGTTCGATATTATCTCTCCATAATGTCCGGCAATTAGCTGCGCCGGACCACTAGTGAGCGCCATAGCTGCGACCTCAGCGGACTTCCTTCGATGGACACCCAGTTCTAGCACCTTGACAGTGGGCGGCTCCGTATTCATGCGCGCTAACGCATCCATCGCCAGCCGCACATCTAGAATCCCGGCAACGTCATAATTGGTATTGAGATACTGCTGTTGCCTCCAGGCACCTATGCCGGCGATCGCAGGAGCCACAGTGGCCAACTGGGTGAACTCAAGGTTGTGGTTTGGAGGCACCGCGAACGCGCGTAGGTTCTTTAAGGTGACCGCTCCAGTCGCTCGCAAGCCAAATATGCCAGGCCCGATGAATGCTGTGCCATTAGGAGAATGTGCCGGCTGGCGGGTTTCGATAATCTCCTCGCCCGCGGCATCAACAGCAAAGATTACGGCGTCCTGGTCGCCGAGGACGATTGCCGTCACGCACAGCGCCTCCACCGTGCCGAGTGACGTCAGCAGTGAGCCAAGCGATACCTCGAAATGCATGTCGTCGAACTGGATGTCTTCATCGTGGCTGCGGCTAAAGCGCTCCCCGGATAAAGGCTGTGTGCACAATTCGACGTCGAAGGGTTCGGACGCGATACCAAGCGTTGGCTGAACCTTCCAATGCACCGTGGTCATGAACGTTGCATCATGTGGGAAATCGGGAATCGAACTCGTGGGATCGACTGGACCGGATGGATCGTCTGATTGGTCGACCCGCTCGCACTTATTGAGAGGAAACTGCGCCATCCGGGCGTAAATTCTAAACGACATAGCTCTACTCCTCTCTTGTCGAGCGAGCGGCAAGAGTAGTTGCCGCCACTGTCAGCCATGCTAAGTTAGGCAATGCCGACGGAATTCGATCGACAGCGTACCGAGCAAATTCCAAGACGAGATCCCCGCTCACCGCTGCATCAATCCGAACGAGTGCAGAGAAGCCGCTGGATGAAAAAGTGGCTCCCGCGGCGCGGCGCGATTTTTTGTTGTCGATCGATTGCAACAAGAGATCCTCCGGCTCGGCGATGAGCGTCTCAGACGTCGGACCAGAACGTGATGCAATGCGAACGCTCCGGGTTGTGCGCAACAGCGGTTCATTACTTTCAATGAGTAATGCAGTAGGGAGCAGTTTTTTTGACTCCACATCTTTTCGCCAAAGCAACGTCTTGCGCGCTTCACCACTTCGAGAAGGTGCTTCCCCAAGCGAGGCTACCAGCAGGTCCTCAAAAAGCTTCTCCGCAATAACGACGTCGCTTTCGGATGCAAATGCATCGTTGAGCGTCCTGGCAACAACCTTGTGACGAAGCGGCACATTCGTGAGTTGAGCGACATGTGCAGCTAGGTTGGAGTGCAGCGCCGTCGAGAACTGCCAATCGACGAAATGATCCGCTGCGGAGCCCGTTTGCCAAAGTGATCCGTTGGTGTGAACGACATCAACAGCGATCTTATAGCCGCAAAGCGGCCTTAGTCGCACATCAAACCCAATCCAGATGCCGCCTGCGGGTAGGTTGATATTATCTAGACAGGACAGTGGCTTGCCCGTACCCAACTTGGCGATAAGCGCCTCCTTGAGTGCGGACGGCAGCTCGGTAACACTTTGGTTTTCGAATCCCAAGGGGCTGGGAGTTGCCGGATCGACTAAATTGGCGGGATCAACGAGAACGCCACGGTCCCAGCGGAGGGTTCCGGTTTTGTCGAACACCTCAGTTCCACCATCCTCTGTGATTACGACTTTGAGTCTGGCGTCCGGAAACTTCATCAACATTCGTAACGCGTCGGTCGATCCCAGGCAGAAGCCTGGAACGTCCTCGGTGTAATGAAAGCGCTCGCGAGATTGCGGAAACGTGGCCAACAAGTAAGGGATCGCAGACAGGGGCGGCTCATTACTTGTTTTGAACGTGTATGTCGCATTTTCGATGGGGAGGGGCACTCCGTTTATCTCCGAAAGCCACTCAACGCGCACTTCGTAGTCTGAAGCAGGTTCAAGCAACGGGATCGGTTTGCCGACAAGAAAGTCCTTAAGGCTCTCGATCACATCTTGCTGGTGGTTTAGGTCGTTCTGGTAGCGCTCCAATTCGGCTTTGGGAGTGAAGCGAACGCCGCCAAGAATGGCGTCGACCAAATGGTCTGCAGGAACGTCATCGTTGAAATGGATAGTGAGAGACTCAGGATATGAATTCACGCTGATCTGGGGCAACGCGGAGAAATCGATCCGTATGAGCCAGAACCCAAAATTTGCATATCGTGGAAGTGTTTTAAGACCCTCGAAGGCAAGTGTGAGCAGCTTCCACCTCTCTGCATTCTTATAGAATTCGCCCTGCACGTTTTTGTCTTGCAGGTTGCCAACGGCATTCCTATTCCGAAGGTCGTCGTAGGACATGCTCACGACAGAGTTGTCGGAGAGGGCGAGATCAAAATACCAACCATCACCAAGGCCGGCATGGGCCACTAGCAGATCGAGCGATCCATTGAACGCCATGTCGCCTGTTATCAGGACTGTGCTGGAAACACGGAGACGGGGCTCTACCGAAAGCAGTCGTGAATAAAAGGAAAGCACCGGAACTGTCGACTCCGGATCAAGTCCTGGCTCGATAATGCAGGTACCCGGGTAGGGTGGAAAGCCCGGAATTGGATCATTATCCGCTCCCGAACCAGGCCGCGGATTTAGTGCGAATCGTCCCTGCGTCGCGCCACGCCGGCCAATCATGCCCTCAGTCTTCGTGTCACGGAGCACAGCTGGCACAATCCACTCGCCTCCCAAAGGTGTGCCGGCATCGGTGGTTCCAAGTGAATACCAGCACGGCTGCGGGAGCGTGACAACATCGCATATGCTTCCCAGGATACTATCAATCCAAGCACTCAGTTGCTCGGGAGATACTATGGAATTCTTCGCGCTGAGTGGGTCGCGTGTCATTAACGCCAGGATCTTGGGTGACGGAATTCCGCTCTTCGATGGTTGTGCCGACTCCCACCAGCGCGCCGGACATGATTGGTAGTCCACCTCTTCTAATCCGGTCAACCGATGGCGGTAGAGTTTTACGGACTTCAGATTATATTGGGCAGCTTGGTTTCCAAATGTGAATTCAGATTCGTTCTGGTTGAATTTTGGTGCTAGGCCGGCAAAGTCGTTTGCAGCTCCCTCTGTGCTTGGTGGTTGTGCCATCGATAGCGCGATCACAGTGTCGAGCGGTACTGGGCCCGGTACAACTTCAGAACTTCCTATGCGTGAAGCATCCCCGAGCGTGCCATCGATTGGACCCAGACTGCCTTGCCCTCGCAACGAGACATTGGCCCCGCTAATGAGCGTTACACTTAACGCAAGGGGTGGGAGACTTATTGGTTCGGTGAGCGAAGTGCCAATTTTGACTGTTAGACTGCCCTCGATTTCGAAGAACATATCCTTATAGTGTCCGGATATGCTTCCCTCAAGATAAAGGTTTTCTTTCCCATGGCTGTTACGTGAGTAGTCGAGTCTCAGGCTACCCGAGGCTCCAATCGTGAGACCAAACAGTCGGAGTTCCCCCGACAAAACCACCATACCGCCCACGTAAATGCCATCCCCGAAGGACAACAACAGGTAGGTCTGGATTCCTCCCCGGACGCAAAGCGATCCTCCGCCGATTACAAGCTGTGCTCCCAGGCCAAAAGCGACTGCGAGTCCTGGTAGATCCCGCGGCCCCCCCCCGTATATCGGCACACCCTTTATGACTTTCCCTGCAGCCATTAAATAACCGCTGGCTGACAGGCTCGACAGACCGAATAGATTGAGCTTGGCAGTGGCCATCTCAGCGTGATGCCCAATGAAGAAGTGCCAGTTCGCCGTCTCCTTTGAATCTAGGAATAACTGTATAGGCGCCCGTACTGTTACCAGGTCCTTGAACTGAACGTTAACCAGCGCCGATAGCGTGAGTTTGCCGTGCTCGGGATCAATATCCAGCACGCCGATGATTCCGCGCTTCAAATCTTCGGATGCTTTTTGGTTGCCGACTGGCTCTTTAAGAAGGTTCACCTTGGTGAAAATGAGGATGCGCGGACCAGGCTGCTCGATCACAAGCATTGCGTTCATGTTAAGCAGACCGCCAAGCGCTAGTAACTCTACCGTCACGCCAATACCGACAGCAGTGTGGTTCTCTGCGACCTCCCAACTGGCCGGGTAATCCGTGATTGATTTGACGACGTCGCCTTTGACGGATTCGAGCCAAGAGAGCGCGGGCGGTACACCCGGCGTCCCCGGTGGTTCACGGCGCATCATATGCGTCGCTACGACTGCGTCGATGCCAGTCCAGCCAGCCCCTGTGCTAAACACTGGCTTGGGGGCCGCGAAGTGCACCCTGCCGGTGAAAATCGTAGCTTTGGCGTCACTATCTTCGATGTCCGAAACTCGTGCGGCACCGAAAATACGGAAGCCCGATGGGAATTCCAGATCAAGGCTGCCAATAACAGTACGACCGGTACCATCGTTCTTGATAGCCAGTGTTCCGATGCCTTTGACGCCGCCGATCTCGGCTGAGATTTTAGATGGGAACGCGTCGATCTTGACGTTGCCTTCGCCTTCGAGCGGAACCACGAAAACAAAGTCACCAGCTGTGACGATATCGGTGTTTCCGGTTAATCTGAGCCGGATCACCATTTCCCGCGCCGGTTTTCGACGCACCAACACGTCGACGACCTTGAACCATTTCCCTATGCCGGTCACATCCCATAACGCTGGATCGGCGACGGAAAGCTCGTGCAGTCCGCTTGGCACCTGCACCCAGCTAAAAAAGTCCTTGTCATGCAACATGATGCCTGTGCCATCGATGCGGGCCGTGAGTGACCTTGCCGTCTTAAGGTTGTCAGGGCCGAAATCGATGGAGTAATCCGCTTCATAATCGAACAGGAGGGCTGTTTGGTACTCATCCCCGGCGTCTGGCTTGTTTACCTTGGCCGGCTGTCGCTGCATACGAACGCCGATGACACGCAGTTCGTTGACCTTTACGGCTTCTTTAAAGAACCAACCCAGTCCAACCATTGCGTAGAGTTCGCCCATCCCCTGTGCTGACCGAATCGGCACGAAATAGCCGCGCGTCCTGTCGTCCGGTGGATGCGCTCCGTCTGGCGGGTTTACGGGGTTGGACGCGAGAACAATCGGTGCAAGCGTCATGACAACGGCAACCTGGCTGAACGCATCGGCCGTCATGGGGACTGGTTGGTCCTTGTTAAGCGTGGCCAACACCTTGTCGCCCATCGACTCAAGTCCCAGGCTGATCGCCATGCCCGGGTGTTCAGTTCCTTGTAGATCCTTCCACGGCTGTGAGCGCAGAGCCAAGACGGCCGAACGCCCCGCCAGCCATGAATAAGGAGGATCAAGCTGTTTGATCGTGCCACTCACTGAAAAGGCGGCGAGTTGATCCTCGGCAAAGCAGCCGTGTAATCTTGCATCGTTGAAAAGACCGAAATAAGGCTTCGTTGGCTCCGCTTGCATGCCAGCCTCAAAACCTGCATACCATGCCGAGTGGGTCTTGGAGTCTCCTGCACTATCGAAGGAAAAGGCGGCGAGACTTAACCCCAACGACGGCCAACCGTCTTGTCCAGCCTGCGCATCATTCAGTAAATGCAGTCGGATCCCTTCGAACAACACACCTTTGAAGGTCGGGGCTAGGTTGAACTCCACTAGTGCTTTACTGAACAACTTGGCCGCGCTTGGTTCCTTGGGAGTGTCGAGGAGTATTTTGATCCCATCGGTCAATTTATGCGCGAGTTCGAGGCCTATCGTTTGAGTAACATCCATCCATACCTGTACCGCTTCTGATATGCCGGGTGAGAAAAGCTGCACAGTGCAATTATCGACATCTGCGGGTAGTGAACCACCAGGTGTACCGATATTGCGACCGAACAGATCAGTGGAGTACTTAGCTAGATCATCGTCGCGCCATTCAATCCATACGTCTATTCGCCCGATGAGCGTTTGCTCGTCATACTGAGTTCCTGTCGGGGGCGGCGCAAAAGCCTCCTTCGGCACGCCCTTTGTAAGATTGGCGAATCGGACGTCCAGGGCAATCTCAGGTTCGGGTACGGCAACGATTACTAGACCGCAAGGAGCAGCACCTGGAGTTTGTTTATCAAATCTTCCGTCGCCCAGACGTTTACATGGAATGAACAGCGTATCGGTGAGCAATACGCGTGGGTTTAGGAAAAATAGCGTGAGCTTTACCGAAGTAAGTCGGTCATCCTTGCCGAAGCTGATCGTAAGACGATAGGGCGCAGCCCCGCTTAGGTCCGCCGCATATTTGTTTGTTGCTTCAGGCAAGTGTCCGAACCGCAGCGGTCGTTCGCCCCCTTGGCCGACCACTCCTTCGACTTCGACTTCGACCTCGACATCGCCAGTGGAGTCCGGCAGATTGTCGAGCAGGGGTAGGAGCTTGGCTGACCCGTCGAGGAACGCCAACTCGAACAGATCGGGAGTCCATCCAAAGCCAACGCTTATGAAGCTCGGCTTGAACTCTTCAAAAGAGATGCGCTTGGACATTGCTCCTACTCCATAGAGATGGGGACCTCACGAAGTCTAGGATAGGAACGGAAAGTACCGAGGGAAACGCTTTACCCTTTGTCGCCCCGCAACGCCAGATTTGCACTCCGAGATTAGCCCCTCGCGAGTGGCTGCAATTTGCCCGTTTACTGCCTGTCGTAGTTGGCCGAAAGCAGTCTGAATGTGGCCGCAACCGTGGCGTGGCCATGGTGTCGCAGGCCATCGGGGCGGCAATATCCAGGCGCATGCAGTTATTCCGCTACATGAATGCTGGCAGATGCTACCTATGCTTTCTTACGGCCTGAATTTTTCCATCGTCGGCTGTGGAAGTCGGGTCAACATACCTACTTGGGGCGATAATAGCGCTGCGGATCGCCAGTTACTCAGGCCACCAACCTTTTTCCACCTGACCGTAATGTGAACCACTGAACCAGCTTTCTAGCTGTACATCCAAGGTGGTGATCAGTGCCAGATTCTCTTGCAGAGGATCCAGGAGGTCGGCCTGCTTGCGCGCCCAATCGATCCAGACTTGTGCCATTTCTTGATCTACTAGTGGGGTAGATTTCAGGCGATTCTCCACGCCCTTTATAAAGGCTCGTAAGCGCTCGGCACGTTCCCATCGCTCTGTATGTTTAACGAGGTTACGTCTAAGGCGGCGTTGAGTCTCTGAGTTGCGGGCGCGTTCAAGACGACGTCTTTCGTCTTCAGCCCATTCCCGTTCTCTTGCCTCCTCCTTCTCTCGGAGGGCCTTGATAGACACCGATGCGGAACTCAAGCCAGCCAGGATGCTAGACAGTTTTTTCTCGAGGCGTGCGGTCTTGGTGTCCTTCCAGTTTTTCCGTTCTCCATAATCCATTCGCACTTCAATTTGAAAAGTCAGTTCACCCGTTGAGGTCCATTCAAACTGCGGGCTTCGCAGGGACATGAAATTAGGCTCCCAAGGAGCACCGGGGCGGCGCTTGGGGGGCGGCGGCGGTGGTATCGGATGTTTGTCTAATCGCTCCATGAGTCGCACGGCCATGGGCTCGCCGTTAACAGTGACAATGGTTTTTCCTTCAGCGTTGATCTTCCATGAATAACCTTCAGCCTCACCCTCTTTGATCAGTGCATCAAAAAGGATTGCGCAGCGTTCGATCAATGTCGATGAGATCATCACACCCAAGACTCGCTTGTCTGCGTAATCGAGGTAGCCCTCTTTGAGTTTTGAGGCTTTTGCAGTCTTTAGCCATTGACTCACGAGAGTGTGGGGCTCGGTCAATTGAGAGGGGGCTTCAATCGTTCGCTGGACTATCGGTGAGTTCGAATCAGCACCAGTCTTGGCGGGCAGAGTGTCACGGTCGAGAACCTGGAATCGGACCTTACCTTCGACCGGAGGAGGCTTGGGTTTGTGTGGCCGCTGCTTTTCAGATTTTGCCCAGTGGCCGCGACCTGGGAGGGGGATGCCGGCTTTGCGGCAAGCTTTGGCGACGGCGACGTCGGAAACACCAATGTCATGGGCCAATTTGACCATGGGCGTTTCCCATACTTTTTCGAACAGTTCTGCAACGGTGAAACTCACGAATGTGTACATGCAGTCTGTCGCCTTTGTTCATCGCGAATTTTGGGTCACAAAACGGGTTGTCGCGGATGTTAAATTCCGGAGAGCGCTGGGTGCAACAGCCCTATGAGGGAGACCACGTCTCTGTAGCCGCAAACGCTGGAAAAGACAGCATAGACTCGGCTGGTGGGTGCTCGTAGGTTGAGGACAGTACGGCACTAAGCCGATCACCCAGCAGGTTCCAGGCGCGTTTCTTCTCTTCGGCATAGTCATGATGCAGGTAGTGGCGTCTCACCCGAGAACCGGCCAGTACATGGTTTTGGCAGCGATCGATGACGTCCAGGCTGACGCCTAAGGCCTGCATCATGGTCGCGCCCGTACGACGTAGGTCATGGGGTGTCCAGTCACCGTTCTGCCCGCCGGCAAGGACCAGCGTATCGTCGTGACGCCGTCGGGAGAGAGCTTTTCGGTTTTTGAATCTAGCCTGGCGGTCACCCACCTGCTTGCTCACTACTTTCACATCAACATGCTGATCATCCTGCTTGTTCGGAAAACACCACTGAGAGTCGCCCGTGAGGGTCTTGAGTTCCTGAAAGAAATGCAGGGCGAAGGATGAGAGGAAAACATAATGGTCCTGTTTCTTGCCGCGAGTGCCTTTGACGTTTTCGCTGGGGAGGAACCAGGTCTGCTGTTCCAGATTGACATTTTTCCATTCGGCCTTCAGCAGTTCGCCCATCCGGCACAAGGTGCCCAGGCTGATCCAGAGTGCGAGTTGAGTTTCCTTCTTTAACGGTCGAATGCCCTCGTACTTTTGACCGGCGGGGAGGGCATCGTAGTCGGCCGTCATTTGTTGGAAGCAGTTATGCAGTTCCGACAGCTCAGCAGGCGAAAGAATGCGGCTTCTTTCCTCCTCGTAGTCAGCAGGGATCAGCTTATTAATTTCAATCAGATTGGTCGGATTGCCATCAACCAGTAGAGCACGCCAAGGCTGGCGCTTTTCTGCCCATGCAAACATCTGAGTGATATCGGCAAACAAACCAATAGCCTGTCGATTAGCCCCGCGACCAATGACGGTTCGTACCACGCTCCGCAGATCATGTTCATTTACGGAAGACAATGTCTTGTTTTTCAGTGTGGGGTACAGGTCCTTGGTGAAGCGTCGGCGCAGTTCTGCGTTACCGTCTTTCCTCGCTACGCCATTCAGCAGCCATTTTTCTGCCATATCTCCTAAGGTCAGTCCCTTTACCTTGAGCGTTTCGGCGGCGACAAGTTGAGCGTTGACCTCTGCTCGGACTCGCGCTTTTTCGGCTCGTTTATGATCGTTGGGATTCACCCCGGTCGCCACAAGGTCGCGGGCGATGTTCCGTATTTTGCGTATTTCCGGTAGTGATGTGCCTGGCCATGTCCCGCACGAAATATCGGTGAATCTCCCTTCCCATCGGAACTGGTAATAGAACGCGACGGTGATACCTTTTTTCTTGAGTTGGACCTTGCCAGAGAGACCACCGTCTTCCCTGAGCACTCGACCTGCATCGTTCGCGTCTAATGACTCCAGTTCTTTGGCAGTGAGCTTGGTCATGACTTTTCCCTCCAAAAAAATACCCCCACATTTACCCCCACAGAAACGTCAGCTACCGATGGATTTCGTTGGATGGTGCTGGACGTGGTGGAGTGCTGGAGCCCTTGTAGATACTAGCTCGGTGGATTCTTTTTGGGTATTTAGCGATCCGCTGAAATTCGCCAATAACTAGCATGGGGTGCTAGGGGTCGAGTGTTCGAATCACTCCGTCCCGACCATATTTTTCAATGACTTAGCCGAACTCTAGCCAGTTCGGCTTTTTCATGGGCGGGGACTTTTGCGGAGGGCATGCTGTTTTCCTCCTTGGAATGGTCAAGGCCGACCCGCGTGAGCCCGGCTTCGAGTTGCCATGAGATGCTGCGCGTGACGGCAGAAGGTGCTCGCTTTGGTCTTAATGCTATGAGGTAGCCATGTTCATTGGCGCAGCCTCTGGTATATTCGCTGCGCCGAAGGACACATTGGATGCGCAGGGAATGAAGGATAGCAACAGGCTTGAATCTTTAACGTTCTTTAGGTTTATCGCTGCGGCATCTGTCGTGATATTTCACTATGGAAGAGATACCCAGTTTTACAAACTGCTTCCTTCCGTTCTTGCTGCTGGTTCAATTGCAGTAACGTTCTTTTTTGTTCTGTCTGGATTTGTTATTGCATTATCTTCCATCAAGAAAGAGTTTTCTGTTGGCGGTTTCTATGTGGATCGACTCGCCAGAATTTTGCCGGTCTATCTTATAGCGTTGGTTTTAACGCTAGCCCTGATAGGTATAGTGGGAAAAGATACTGAGTTGATTTTATCTGTTTTGATGCTGCAATCATGGGTTAGTCCATATCCATTGTCGCTGAATATGCCAGCTTGGTCTGTGTCCGTTGAGATGGCTTTCTATTTGCTTGCGCCCGCTTTAATCGTTCTGGCAAGAAAAGGGGTGGGCTCGCCAGTAGTGTGGATTGCTGTTTCCTGCGTTTTTTGGCTGGCGACACAGCTTGTGTTGTCATCGATTAACAAGTCTGAGTTTGCAACACTCAACCCATCACGCGCGGTAGATATTGTTTATTATTTTCCACCCGCGCATTTTTGCAGCTTCGTGCTTGGGTTTTCCGGAGGTTACGCGTATTCAAGGCTAAAAGCTGGTGGTGCTTATGCGCAGGCAAAGAATGTCGTTTTATTTATTCTGTCAATTGTTGTTATCTACGCACTGTCAAAAACTGGAAGAGTGATCAATGATTTTTTTGGAGAGAAGTTTGCATATGGGTCAAGCTTCTATGCGGTAGTTTTTTTGTTTTTTATTTATAGTTGTGCAGTTTGCAACCATGCCATTCCTCGGTTCATGAAAGGGAAATTATCTACGCTGCTTGGCGATGCCAGCTACGCGCTTTATATCATGCAGATGCCAGTGTATCTTTTGCTATCCAGGTTTTATCCATCATCTGCTACGGGATATGAGCTCCATTTTTGGACTTACTTTGCACTGCTTCTCGCGGTTTCGGTGTCGCTTCACATATTGGTCGAAAAACCCATCGTAAAAGCCGTGAAGAAGAGACGCCTGGAAGCGAATGAGAAAATAGTAGTTGCCGTTTAGTGCGCCTAAAACAAAAAGCCCGCCATCGAACGGGCTTTTTTCCACGTGAGTACAGCTGAATTTGACTAACGAGCGCGCGAGGGTAATTCCCGCTCGTCGAGCGAATCGCACTCCCTGGCGTGGAATCGTCTCTCAGTAGTAAGCGCAGGCCCTGCGCCAATGACGGGAGAAAATGATGATTGACGACAACAACGGTCCTGAAGCTCCGTATCCGGGACCAGGCGAGCAAACGCCGGACTCTGGCGAGGGCCATGATTCTGGCCTGGAACAGGCTATCTCTGAGCCAAAACAGGGTGCCGACGAGCGACCAGAGGATTGGAATCCGCCACCCGGAAATCCTGGTTCTGACCAGGATGCCCAGACAGGTCGGGATAACGGCGGCGCGAAACAGGCGCCATGAACCTTTACCGTTCACAAGACCCGGCCAGCGTGCCGGGTTTTTTGTTGCCGTCGACCTATGGATGAGTCAGAAACAGACACGAACTCGCCACCCTGCGTTTGTTTCGAACGCCGGGGCGCCCGCGCTGGATACTTCGATCCAGGCGCGGGCGGTCGGCACGTTCACTCCACGATACAGATCCAGCGATGGTTGTATCGGTAAGGTGCGCGGGTGAAATGGATGTCTGAAACTCTATTCATGCCTCGCTCTTGAAGCGCTTCAGTCAGTTTTGCGAGTGTCTCTGCCTGGATAGTCATCACTGTCACCTCGTCAGATTTACTGCGTTCATAATTCTTGACCGAGGGATCAGGTGGCTAATTCATTTTTTCTAAGTTAATGATTGAGGTCGCGCAAATATCTTTGCGCCACTCCAAAGGAGTCGTAAACCTCATCGGAAGCGACGCTAGCTTTCAGCCATTAGCACATCCGACCTAATTGCCCCAGTCCCGGCTCGACTTTAAAGTCCTATCGCCTGACAGCTTGCTGTCAAAATTTTCTGGCATAAAAATCAAAAAGGTCGATCTGCAATGAACTCATCAAGGACTGTCCCGGTTCTCGTTTTACTCGCAACATTCGCGCTCGCGGTCTCTGGATGCCAGACCGTCAAACCGGGCGAAAGTGATCTGAAGGATCGAGCGCAGACCACCATTGGCAAACCCGTTATCAAGGTTTCAAACATCCGCAACGACTTCAATACAACCTACTACACCGCTCAAACCGATGGCGGCGAATACAAGTGCGAACTTCCGAGCGGCCCGATGGTTGCGCTGGGCTCCATGGGCATGGGACTGGGCGCTCAATGCACCAAGCAATGACGGACCGGTTTCTTCGGGACTGAAATGAAAAGGCCAATGTCGATGACATTGGCCTTTTCATTTATGGAGTCCGAGCACAGATCGGATGGTCTGTGAGTTGTCCATTGGAAATTACTGCGTGGGCTTTTTCTCCAGGTCTTTGGAGTCGCTGGACGTGGCGGTATCCTTCTGCGTCTCATGAGGCTCCGCGCCCGCGTTGGCACCTGACGACTCTTCGCCTTTCTTGTTCGCCTTCTCATCATGGTCGCGGGAGCTTTCTGCATGATTGACACCGGGCAGGGCGGTGGCGGGGGTGGCGGCGCCCGCTGTCGCTTCTGCTGCCGATGCATGAAGCGGGCCGATCAGAAACAGACTGGCGAACGATAAGGCGGCGATTGTCCTGTTCATTGCATGAGCCTTCTGCGCGACGGGATGTACTGATTTGGATGAGCCAGCCCGCCAAAGGTGCGAGGTTCTGGACGAGCGGCAGAGCTTGGGATGTATTCGGTTCAAGGATTAGTCTTCGCAGGAAGGCAAATTGCTGGCCCCCGGACTTGATCTGCCCCGGCAAAATCGCCTTTTTTCAAAAGGTTAGGTCGGCTAAATGCGGACGATTGTTATCACCGTTGCGACGCTTTCCCTGGCTTTGATCGCCTCGGGCGTACAGGCAAAAGAGCTGAGCAAGGGCCACCGCTTTGCCTGCACATGGGGCTCGGACATTGCTGCCGGCGCGCAGCGGTCAAAACTGTCTGGAGTCTCGTTGTACGGGGCACGCAAACAATTGCAGGTTCGGCGGTTCCAGCAGCCCTGGATGCGCATGACCGCGATGGGCATTACCGAGCAAACCTATAACAGCAGTTCGAAGTTGAACCCCGCGGCGGTCAAGCAGACTTATTACGAACAGTGCGTACGCCACGAACTGGCACGGCGCTGATGCCGGTGGGCGTAGGTTGACCGGACAGCTCAGGAGTCGCGAGAGCCCTTGGCCACTGCCGGCCCGGCCACCTGCGGCGACGGTTTGGTCTGCATCAATGCATCCAGTGCCTTGCGATAACCCTGGCCGCCGAGGGCCATGCTGTTGTTGTGCGTCGCTCCGGGCACCAGCAGCAGGCGCTTGGGCTGCTCAGCGGCATTGAACAATTGCTCGCTGAAGCGCGGCGGTACGAAGGCGTCCGCCTGGCCATGCACCAC
The DNA here is from genome assembly GCF_055484735.1 of Pseudomonas sp. 15C. Classification (NCBI taxonomy): domain Bacteria; kingdom Pseudomonadati; phylum Pseudomonadota; class Gammaproteobacteria; order Pseudomonadales; family Pseudomonadaceae; genus Pseudomonas; species Pseudomonas sp. 15C. The sequence goes on from NZ_JBUDGD010000009.1 coordinate 104,123, forward strand.
CAGCAGTGGCATGTGAATGTCGGCTATCTTGTCGATGGAATCGAATTTCTGTGACAACAGCCAGCGCACGGGTAGCGAGGTATTGGCGACGGCGGCAGCCACGTCGGCCAGCGACGTGAAGGTCGACTCAATGACCAGACCGCGCACGGGTAAGGGGGAGTGGCTGCGTGCAGCGCGCTGTCCGAGCTCAGCGGCCAGGTCAATCGCTACCGCGCCGCCGAGAGAGTGACCATAGATCAGGCGCTTGTTCGGGTCCGGTTGCAGCAGTTGGAAGCGCTCCCACGCAACGCGAGCGTCTTCATAAACACTGCTTTCCGACGGTAGATCACCTTTGCTCTGACCGAAGCCGCGGTAATCGATAGCCAGCACCGAATAGCCCGCTGCGCGCAGTTGCTCGATGCGGAACAACTGACCGGTGAGGTTCCAGCGAACCCCGTGCAGGTAAAGAATCGCTGGCGCATCGGCTTTTTCCGCCGGCCACCACCAGGCATGGATGTTTTGCCCGGCCTTGAAGCTTTTCGGCTGCAGATCGAGCTCCTGCACGCTGCCGGGCAAGCCGCGATACCAGCCAGCGTTGCCCGGTTCGATGCGAAACAGCAGGGTGCGCTCGGTGTGTTCGAGCACGGCACAACTGGTCGGCACGCCGATGATCAACGCGGCCATGCAGGCGAACGCCAGGCGGCGACGGCGCAGACGCGTCATGAAGGACCGGAACATTAAACGTTTCACCTGAGCGCAGACAGAGAACGCCTTTTACCAGATGCCTCGGTCTGCGCGTAATTTTTTCGACCGCTGTCCGGCTGTATTGATTACAAAATGCTGCGATGCCTCAAGTCACCTGCAGCACGATCTTACCGATATGGTCACCTGCCTCCATATGGGCGTGGGCCTTCGCCGCGTCGGTCAGTGGGTAGACCTTATCGATCATGGGCAGGCAGCGCCCGGCAGCCAGCGCCGGCCAGACGTGTTCATGCAGTTGCGCAGCGATTTCGGCTTTTTCCGCTGAGTTGCGAGCGCGCAGCAGCGAGCCGGTGACCACCGCGCGTTTGCCGAGAATGGCCAGCAAGTCGACGTCATTGGCCCGCGCGCCGCCGAGGAAGCCGAGCATGACCAGTCGGCCGTCCATTGCCAGTGCGCTGACATTACTGTTGAAGTACGAGCCGCCCATGATGTCGAGAATTACGTTAACTCCGTGCTTGTCGGTCTTCTCGGCGATCACTTCAGCGAAATCTGCATCGCGATAATTGATCGCCTCGCCACCCAGCTCACGGATCGCTGCGCATTTGTCGGCGTTGCCGGCCGTGGCAAAGGCTTCAATGGCGAATTCACGGCACAGCATCAGCGCGGTAGTGCCAATGCCGCTGGTGCCACCGTGAATCAGCACACGCTGGCCGCGACTCGCGCCGCCGAGACCGAACAAGTTGGCCCAAACGGTGAAGAACGTTTCCGGAATGGCCGCAGCATGCACCCAGTCGAGGCCGGCGGGGATCGGCAGAGTCTGGCCGGCTGGAACCGCACAATATTCGGCATAGCCGCCGCCATTGGTCAACGCGCAGACGCGGTCACCCATGGCGAACTGCTTGACACCTTCACCAAGCGCGACGACTTCGCCGGCGACTTCCAGTCCTGGAATCGGGTTCATGCCGGGCTTCATCGGGTACTTGCCAGCACGCTGCAAGGCGTCCGGGCGATTGATGCCGGCGGCATGCACGCGAATCAGCACTTCGCCGGCGGCAGCGACCGGCAGCGGCACGCGCTTGGGCTGCAAGACTTCGGGCCCGCCGGGCTCAGTGATTTCGATACGGGTCATTTCATTGGGCAGCGACATGTCGACTCCTGTAGGCGTGCGTTCTGTAATGGGAGCTTGCCGGGTAGGCAATGATTCCCCTCAATTTGTGCAACGGTGTGGTTGAGCCGCGACGGGCAGCCACTTCACGGCATGTTCCAGCAGCAGCGCTACAACGATCGCGCCAGCGGCAATCACGAACAACAACGCGTGATGACCGCCACTGGCATTGAACAGCGCCGAATAGGCAAACCCGGCCAAGGCTTGAAACGTGGCGAATGACACCGTGGCGCGACTCCAGGCGATCTGCTGACCATGATGCTCCGGCACCAGCTCATGTACCCGCGCCAGGGCCAGCGGCACGATGCCGGGCGGGAAGGAACCGAGAATCACCGCCAACAACGCCAGTGCCAGAAACGAGTGAGATACTGCGAGCAGGCCGAGAGCAATCGCTTGCACCACCAGCACCCAGCGGATGCCAGAGCGTGCGCCAAGGTGATCGGCGAGAAAACCATAACTCACCGGCCCGACAATCGCGCCCAGACCGTACATCACCCAGATCAGCGCACCGGTATGCGCGCCGGCACCAAGGCCACGTGCAACGTAATCCACCAGAAACACCATCGCCGGCACCAGGCCCGCGGCCATGAACGCGTACTGAGCGAACAACAGATACACCGCGCGCGGTGTTGACTGTACACCCGTCGCTTCATGTGTCACTGGCGGATGCGCAAAGTCGTCCGGCCAGCCGAACCAGCTCAGGGCCGTCAGCACCAGCGCCAGAATGCCAAGGCCCAGCCAGGTGGCCTGCAATCCGAGACTCAACAGCGGCGGCACCAACGTCCCGGAGCCAGCGATACCGAGGCCGATGCCGAGGAAGATCGCACCACTGGCCAATCCTTTGCGTGCTGCCGGCACATGCGGCAGAACGGTTGCAGCCACCAGCACCATGATTGCGCCCCCGGCAATGCCCGACAGCAGCCGCCAGCCGAAGAACCAGCTCACCGACAACGGAAATGCACAGGCAAAAAACGCCGCCGTCACTCCCAGCATCATTAACCGCAGGGCATTTTTATTGCCGAGTTGGCGCGCTGTCGGCCGACCTAGCAGGGCACCGATCAAGTAGCCGACCAGATTGGCTGCGCCGAGGTAGACCACATCATTGGCGCTGAACCAGCGGGCTTCAATCAGCGAAGGGATCAACGGGGTGTAAGCGAAGCGCGCCAAGCCAATGCTGACCAGGCTGGCACAGAGGCCGGCGAAGATCGGCATCCAGATGCCGGATGAGGTAGAAGTACGCATGACAGCGATCTCGTGAAAGGTTTATAGCGCTGAGCATATCCGCTATCGTTGCTGCGATAACGCAGCGATTAAGCGGCGCGCTGATGCATTTTTGCATCAAGGGGAAAACATGAATTGGGATGATGCGCGAATGTTTCTGGCGGTTTGCCGGGAGTCGACGCTGCGGGGCGCGGCGCGGGTGCTGGGTGTGGATCAGGCCACCGTCGGGCGGCGTATTACCGCGTTGGAAAAGACCCTGAGTGCGACTTTATTCCTGCGCACTTCCGACGGTTACGCATTGACTGCCGTCGGCGAAGCGGCGCTCAGGAGTGTGGAGAAAATGGAGCAGTCCGCGCTGGATCTGCAGCGGCAAATCGAAGGGCTGGACGATCGCCTGACCGGCACCGTGCGGGTCAGCACCACCGATTCGCTGGCCATTGATTTCCTGATCCCGGCCATGGCGCGCTTGCATGCCCGGCATCCGGACGTGCGCGTGCAACTGGAGGCGTCCACGCAGATTCTCAGTCTGGCCAAACGCGAAGCCGATATCGCTGTGCGCAACACCCGGCCGGACAATCCAGATCTGATTGCCCGACGCATCGCCCGCTGGCCGGTGGGCCTGTTCGCTTCGCAGGCCTACATCGACACCAATGGCTCACCGCAGCCAGACACGGCGTTCGAAGGTCATGATCTGGTGGTCTATCAACCCTATCTGCAAAGCAAGAAAGATATGACGCTGGTCTGCGAGCCGTTGAATCGCGGACGAATCGTCGCCAGCCTCAGCTCCAGCCTGCTGGTGCGCCGCTCGATTGCGGCGGGTCTGGGTGTAGGAGAAATCCCGGTGTACATGGGCGAACGCGATGGCCTGATCAGATTGTGGCCGCAACGCACGCGTCCGCTGCCGTACGACGTGTGGCTGGTGACCCATGCGGATTTGCGCCATACGGCGCGGGTGAGGGCGGTAATCGAGCAGATTGTCGAAGCGTTTGCGCAGGAAAATGAGTGAGCTCAAGGCTGCTTGGATGAGGCTACGTCGGCTGACGAAAAAGCCTACAAACGTGGCCGAATCGGCCGGCTTGTTGGTATTGGGTAACGGCTTTATCGTTTCCACAGTCTGGTGAGAGTCGCAGGGCTCGCACTGAAACGATCGACCACGGAAGGTCTCGGTAACCACCAAAGGTGACGAATTGAAAGCCAGGGAAATGAGGCAATGTTCAGACAGTGATCCATTCAACGACAGCCGGAATACGCACACCATGAGCAGCATAAGCCGCGAAGAGTTCGATGCCAGGATCGAGACCATAGAAGCAAGGATGGATGCGCGGATGGAGGGCGTATCGATGCGTATCGATGCATTTCTGGCGGCTCAGGCCGAGCGGGACAAGGCAGACTCCCGGATTCGGTCAGAGATGGACAGGGCGCAGTCGGAGCGAGACAGGGCGCAGTCGGAGCGGGACAAACGCTTCGAATTGATGTCCTCAGCGATCCAGAACATTGCACAGGAATCGAAAGAAGCCATCAGGCAGGCGAGCACGACGAAAGCCAATGTCTGGGCCGCCGCCGCCGTTCAGTTGGTGGGGCTCGTCGCCATCGTTGTCGGTGCCTGTTATGCCAATCAGGCCAACACTTATGCAGCGGTCCAGACGACGTTGGCGGCGATTCAGGCGGGCAAGGAGTTTACCGTGCCCATACCGCCGATGCTGCCGTGGAGCAAATCACCCGAATAAAAAACGGCCTTCTTTGGAAGGCCGTTCTCATAAGTGTAGAAACACTGCGTCATGGCATCTGCGGCAACTCCTGCGGCCGCAGGTCAAACACCAGCACCTCGGCATCGACACCGTTGCTCAAGGTCAGCAACTGTTCTTCGCGAACCCGCACGCCATCGCCTTCCTGCAATGGCTGGCCATTGAGTTCGACACTGCCGCGTGCCACATGCACATACGCGTAACGGTCGGCCGGCAGTTTCAGCGTGGCGCTTTCTTCGCCGTCGAACAGCCCGGCGAACACGCGCGCGTCCTGGCGAACTTTCAGCGAGCCGTCCTTGCCGTCGGGCGAGATGATCAATTGCAGGCGACCGCGTTTTCTTTGCGCGCTGAAATGCTCCTGCTGGTAGCGCGGTTTGGCACCGCTGACTTCCGGCACGATCCAGATCTGCAGAAAATGCACAGGCTTGGTGGCCGAATGGTTGAACTCGCTGTGCGCCACGCCGCTGCCGGCGCTCATCAATTGCACGTCGCCGGGGCGGATGACCGAACCGGTGCCCAGCGTGTCCTTGTGTTCCAGCGCACCTTCCAGCACGTAGGAAAAGATCTCCATGTCGCGGTGCGGGTGCTGGCCGAAACCTTTGCCGGCGGCAACGCGGTCGTCATTGATCACCAGCAGGTCCGAGAAACCCTGTTCGCGAGGGTTGCGATAGCTGGCGAAGGAAAAGGTGTGAAACGACTTCAACCAGCCATGATTGGCGAGGCCACGATCGGAGGCTTTGCGAAGAGTCAGCATGATTAAGATCTCCTGGCGGGACGTTTATTCGTCCGAGTGAGGAGAAGGTTACTGTTAACCATGAAATCCAATAAGTAGGTGAAAACTGAAAGACTGTCTCGGTGAGGTTGACAGTTGTGCGAGGCCGCTCACACAATTTTTCGCGCTTGAGACGTCTTGCCTGGTCATAATGTCCGGCCTGTCTCATGTTCCCCGATTGAAGCGACGTGCTCCCATGAAAACCGTGGCAATGGTGCTGTTTCCCGACTTTCTCCTGCTTGATATGGCCGGGCCGCTGGAAGTGTTTGCGGTTGCCAACCGCTACCTCAAGCCTGACGCGCACTATCAGTTGGTCACCCTGGGAACCGAGCCCGGCGCGCTGCGAGCGTCCAACGGTGTGATGGTCCAGGCTGATCGGACAATCGACGAAGATACCGAGCGCTATGATCTGTTGCTTGTGCCCGGCGGCCCCGGCGCCTACAACCAGCAGTTTCCTGCCTTGTTCGCCTGGCTCAAAGGCGCCGTGCAACGGGCCGAGTATTACGGTTCGATCTGCACTGGCGCTTTTGTACTGGGACATGCCGGTCTGCTTGACGGCTATCAGGTGACCACTCACTGGAATTACACCGAGCGGCTGATCCGGGCGTTTCCCAAGGCCGACGTCGCCACCGATCAGATCTATATCGAAGATCGCAACCTGATCACCTCTGGCGGTGTGACCGCTGGTATTGATATGGCATTGGCCGTGGTGGCCCGCGATCACGGCAAGAAGCTTGCCCAGGATGTCGCCAAGGTCCTGCTGGTGGTGATGAAGCGGCAGGGCGGGCAGGCACAGTTCAGCCCGTTGATGGCGGCCGTGGCGCCGCAGGAAACCCCGATCACCCGCGCGCAGAGCTACGTGCTCGAGCACCTTGACGAAGCATTCACGGTCGAGCGCATGGCGGCTATTGCCAATATGAGTGCGCGGCATTTCGCCCGGGTGTTCGCCCGGGAAATCAACATGACACCGATGGAGTTTCTGCAAAGCGCCCGCGTCGACTGTGCGCGAAATCTTTTGGAAACCAGCGAGTTGCCGCTGAAGACCGTGGCGTACAAAAGCGGCTTTGGCAGCGTCCGGCACATGCGCTCACTGTTCGCCGAAAAGCTCGGCCTGACCCCGGCGCAGTATCGCGAACAGTTCAGCTAGAGCGTTTCTGTCCGTCTGGCGCCTCGGTATGTCCGTATTGCGCCCCGTGTCGCCGTTGTCGCGTCATCGAACGCTGCCAAGATGGTTGGCATGAACAGCCTCGATGATTTCAACCCGGCGTCAGTGCTGCGTTTTGGCCCTTACGCCTTTCATGTGCGACAACGACTGATCCTGAACGGGGATCAGCCAGTGCGCGTGGGCAGTCGGGCACTGGATATTTTGCAAGTATTGGTCGAGCGCGCCGGTCGGGTGGTCACCAAGGAGCAATTGATCGCCCAGGTGTGGCCGACGTCGGTGGTCGAGGAGATCAACCTGCGGGTGCACATCGCGGCACTGCGACGCGCACTGGGAGACGGTGGCAACGGTCAGCGTTACATCATTAACGTGCCGCAATGCGGCTACAGTTTCATCGCCCCGGTGCATCGCGACAGTGCAGCGCCGCAAACACCTGCCAATGCGCCACCACCGCACAACTTGCCCGCGCGGTTGACTCCGGTGATCGGCCGCGATGCGCTGGTGGGCAGTCTGATGCGACACCTGCCAGCGTGTCGGCTGCTGACCATCACCGGCCCGACCGGCGTGGGCAAATCCACCGTGGCCCTGCGGGTAGCGGAACTGTTGGTGCAGTATTTTCGCCACGGCGTCTGGCATGTCGATCTTGCGCAGATCAGCGGCAACAGCTCATTGCTGGAGCATTGTCTGCACCGGCTCGGCAGCGATCTGGCCGGGTTGTGCGAACGTCATGCCTTGCTGGTGCTCGACAACGCCGAGCATCAGCACGCGGCCTGCAAGGCACTGGCCGAAACCCTGTCAGGCGTGGCGCCACGTATATCCATTCTGGTTACCAGCCGTGAGCCCTTGCAGGTCAGCGGTGAAGTCCTCAAGCAACTGCCACCCTTGAGCCTGCCAAAGCCTGTGGCGGTCGACGATGTCGCCGAGGCCATGGGCTGCCCGGCGGTGCAGTTGTTCGTCAGTCGCGCACGGGCGCGCCAGCATGATTTCCAGCTGCGCGCTCAGGATGTGCAGCCGCTGCGCGAAATTTGCCGACAACTCGACGGCTTGCCGCTGGCCATCGAACTGGCGGCGGCGCAGATCGATGTGCTGGGTCTTATCGGCTTGCACGCGCACGTGGCCAACGGGCTGCAAGTGCTCAGCCAGGGCCGGCGCACCGCCGTGCCGCGCCATCAGTCGATGCGGGCCGCGCTGGACAGCAGCTATCAGCGCTTGAGCGAGCCGGAGCAGCGCGTATTGCAGCGTTTGTCGGTGTTCAAAATGCCTTTCACATTGGAGGCGGCGCTGGCAGTGGTCAGTTGCACGCCACTGGCCTCGTCGCGCCTCGCCGCAATCATCACAAGCCTGGTGCAAAAATCGCTGCTGACGCAGGAGGGGAGCGGCAGCGCTTGCCGATACCGCATGCTCAACACCACTCGACGTTATGCGCGCGAGCAGCTTGAACGCAGCGGGGAAGGGGTCGAGCTTGAGCGTCGGCATGCGCGCTACGTCAATCAGCGACGCAGTCATTCAGGCATGTACGTCTTCACTTAGGGCATTGATCAGCAAGCGTGCTCTGCTCAAATCCGGGGTCGCAAAACCCTCGCTGAACTGCTCGACGACAGGGCCCAGCAGATTCAGTGCGTGATGACCGCGCGACTGGCGATGCCAGAGTTGCGCCAATGATGTGGCGCTGCGCAGCTCCCAGGCGAGGGCGCCCTGGGTGCGGGAGGTGGTCAGGGCTTGTTGCAGGAGGTGTTCGGCTTGCTTGATATTGGCGCTGTCTGACAGGACGCCATCGCTGGCAAGCCAGCTCCCACAGGGATCTGAGGCGCATCCAGAATTCTGCGATAGCAACGCCTGCGCCTGAGCGCGCAAGATCTCTGCCGTGCTCCATCCCGCCTCGCCACTCAATGCACGCTGCAGCAATGCATCGTCGACGAAACGCGGATCCAGCGTGACCATGATTTCACCAATCAACCCGCCGCGCTCCGTCGGCGGCAGGTCGGTGGCGCCTGCATCAATGACCTGCGCGTAATGCCGACCCCAATGATTGAAAAGCAGCACCGAATGTTTTTGCGATTGCTCCAATAGCAGACGCAGCAGCATGCGGGCGTTTTGTTGATCGCCGTTGTAATGAGCGATCGGGCAACTGGCCAAGGCCAGGGTGTAACAGATCGAAGTGCCGTGATCGATCTGCACGGCGATGTCCAGCGCCTGTCGCGCGGCACGCCACGCCTGCTCGGGCAGGCCCTGCATCCACAAGATGCGCGCCAGCACCGTCAACGAGGCCACGCTCTGGTCGTATTGCACGCCAAAGCCGTGGGTGAAGCGGTTGACGTTGCCACTGTGCGCCATCCGCTGCAGGACCTGCTCGGCATGAGTGCGCGCCTGCGACTGGTCGCCGGCATAATGCAGCGCCAGTACGCGCAAACGGTGGGTGCTCAGTGACAGCAGCGGATCGCCGTGCAGGCCGAGGCGGTCGAACTGCTCGCTCTGGGCCAGCGCCAGACGGTAATGCCCGCAACTGAGATTGACCGCCATGTACCCGGATACCGCACGCAAATGGCCGGCAACGTCGTTGTTCGCCTGCGCCAGTTGTTGTGCCTGGGCAAAGGCGTCGATGGTTTCGGTGGTGCCGCCCCAGGTGTGGTAACAGGCACTGCCCAGCGCCAGTTTCAAAGTGATCTTCAGACGCGGGCAAGGCTCGTCGCGTTCATCGAACAGGCTCAGCGCCCGACGCACATGGCCGCCGTATTCCTTGAGCAGCGAGAGTTCTTGCCACAACGGCGCCGAGGCTGCCGCCAGACGAATTCCCAACCCCCCGGAGCCGGCCCCGTGCAGGCTCCACTCCAGCGCCGCGCGCAAATCTTCGAGCCCGCGGGCGTAGCGTTCGATCCACAGCGCCGTCGGGGTATGTTCCCACTCGTTTTTCGCTTGCTGCATCAGCGCCAGGCAGCGCTCGGCATGGCGCTCGCGGGTGTCATCGAATTCGGCGGCCTGCTCGAGTTTTTCCAGCGCATAACGGCGGGTGGTGTCGAGCAAGCGATAGAACACCTGTTCATCGCCGACCTCGACGCTGAGCAAGGATTTGGCGACCAATTGAGTGATCGAGACGAACACCACACTGGGATCGATCTGCTCGCCAACGATCACGGCCGCTGCCGATTCCAGAGTAAAGCCGCCGCGAAACACCGCCAGACGACGCAGGCAGGTCTGCTCGCAGCGCTCCAGCAGATTGAAACTCCAGTCCAGCGTGGCGCGTAGCGTCAGGTGCCGTTCATGACTGCTTTGCCGGCCTTTGTTCAACGGTGGCAGGCGACCCTGCAGCTGCCCGAGCAGACCGTCGAGGCCAAGCTCGGTAACCTGCGCGGCCGCCAGTTCCAGCGCCAGTGGCATCCCGTCCAGTCGGTGGCAAATCTCGATCACTTGCGGCAGTTGGCTATCGCTCAGTTCGAAGCTTTCCTGGGCGGCCGTGGCTCGCTCGATGAACAGTTGCAGTGCCGAAAATTCGAGTACCTGTTCGCGACTCAGCATCGTACTCATCGACGGGTAGGCGAGCGCGTCCAGGCGCTGGACGCATTCACCCTCGGCCCGCAGGCTTTCGCGGCTGGTGGCAAGAATGTGCACTTTGGGCGCGCCGCGCAGAATGCTTTCGCTGAGGGTCGCGACGGCATCGATCAGGTGCTCACAGTTGTCGAGCAGCAACAGCATCTGCCGTGGTTGCAGCGCGTCGACCAACGCTGCCAGCGAGTCGCCCTCAGGCAGCACCAGATCAAGCAGGGTGGCGAGGTGCGAGCCGATCAGCGTGGGGTCGTTGAGCGGCGCCAGATCCACCAGGCGAATACCGTCGCGGTAAAAGCCGATCAACTGCTCGGCGACCCGCAGCGCGACGGTGGTCTTGCCGATTCCGCCAGGGCCGACCAGGGTGATGCAGCGTCGACGCGGCAGGTCGCTCATCAGGCTGTCGACCAGTGGCTGGCGGCCGATCATGCGCGTGCGCCGCAAGGGCAGATTGTGGCGACCGCCGGCATCGTCCAAAGGACGCTCCTCCATGGAATGCAGCAGGAGCGGCGCGACAAAACTGTAGCCTCGCTGCGCCACCGTGACGATGTAACGCTGGCCGGCCTGACCGTCACCGAGCGCCTTGCGCAATGCCGCCATGTGCACGCGCAAATTGATTTCTTCGACAACACTGTCCGGCCAGACCCCGGCCATCAGTTCCTGCTTGCTCACCACTTCACCGGCACGCGCCAGTAGCATCAGCAGAATGTCCATTGCCCGCCGACCCAGACGCAGCGGTTGCTCGCCTTCGAATACGCGGCGTTGTCCGGGATGAATCCGATAGGGGCCAAAACCGATGGCCTGATTCGGGGAAAGACTCAACAGCTCACTCCTGCGGCGCTGCGACGGACGATACCGACCCATCGCGCGCGCAGGCGCGGGCTCTCTGGTTCGGGTGTCTGGGCATGATCCTCAGGTTTGCGCATCGGTGCAACGGGCGTCTCGATCAGAACACGCCGGGCTGCGAACGCGGCGACCGCGGTTCGCGCATGATCTGGCAGCGCCAGGCGAACGGATTGATGCCTTCGCTGCGGGTAAACATGTGACAGAAATGCGCCTGATCGCAGAAGCCGCATTCCAGGCTTATGTGCGTCAGGCTCAGGTCGGTGTGCTGGATCAGCATCTTGGCGCGGGCGATGCGCTGGGTACGAATCCAGTCCTGCGGCGAAAGCCCGGTGCTGCACTTGAAGGCGCGGGAAAAATGACTGCGTGACAGTGAGCAGGCGCGGGCCAGTTCGGCCACTTCCAGGCTGTCACCGAGGCGTTCGAGGATCAGTTGTTTGACCAGCCGTTCGCGTTGCGGACTGAGCCCGCCAATGGCAGGTGTATCCGGTTGGCGGGCAGGGGCGAGGGCGACGGTGGGTTGCAATTGAGCCATGGCCAAGGTCCGTGTCGATGGGGAATGCACGAAAGGCGCATCCCGTCAGGTCAAAAAACAACGCTGTGCGAATGACGGCATTGTTCAGCGCGGGCGCCAAGCTGACGAGTTAATCGTTGTTAATTGCCGAGCATCGACCGGAACTCAGCACATGCTTGCAAGTCTGCGCCGGGCGTTTTGCGCGACGATCCGGGGCAAGCGTGGCGAACCGACAGGGCCGCCGCAGTCGGTCAGGTTCAGGAGAATTCGATGAAAAGCATGTTCAAAGCCGTGACAACCATGACGCTCGCACTGGCGATGTCCTGCGCAATGGCGCAAGCGCCACAAGTGGGCACCCAGGCGCCGGGTTATTTCCGCCTGGCGGTGGGCGATTACGAAGTCACGGCGTTATTTGACGGCTACAACGACTTGTCGCCGAAGCTGCTGCAAGGCATGAGTCAGAGCCAGATTCGTGCGCTGCTGGCCCGCCGTTCGATTGAAACGCCGGGTGTGCAAACCGCGTTCAACGCCTTTCTGGTCAATACCGGCAAACAACTGATTCTGGTCGACAGCGGCGCCGGCCAGTGCATCGGCGCCACCGCTGGCCAGCTGCTGAGCAACATGCAGGCAGCCGGCTATAAACCGGAACAGGTCGATACGATCCTGCTGACGCACCTGCATCTGGATCACGTCTGTGGCCTGGTCGACGGGCAACAGCAGGCGCTGTTCAGCAATGCTACGGTCTACGCGGCCAAGGCTGAAGCCGATTACTGGCTCGATCCGGCCGCACTGGCCAAGGCTCCGGCCGGTGCCAAAGAGTTCTTCAAGATAGCCCAGCAATCCACCGCCGCTTACGTCGCCGCCGGGCGTTTCAAGACCTTCAGCGCAGGCGAGTCGCCGCTGCCAGGCGTGGTCGAAGCGACGCTCGAAGCCGGGCATACGCCGGGCAGCACCACCTATCGATTCACCTCGCAGAAGCAGAGCATCGTGTTCATGGGCGATCTGGTGCATAACCTCGCGGTGCAATTCCTGCATCCGGAAGTGTCGATCGGCTTCGACGTTAACAGCCAGAAGGCGATCAACAGCCGGCAGGCGGTGTTCAGTGCGGCGGCGGTGAGCAAGACCTGGGTCACCGCTGCGCATTTGCCGTTCCCGGGGATCGGCCACATCACTGCCGAAGGCAAACATTTCCAGTGGGTGCCGGTGGAGTACGGCCCGTACAAACGCGCGGCCAAAGTGCCGTTGATCGAGTAAAGTGCGTAGCGCCGATCCGCTTGAGCGGCTGACATTGATAAGGACGACATGCCCATGAACCGTAACGATCTGCGTCGCGTCGACATGAACCTGCTGGTGATTTTCGAAGCGCTGATGTTCGAGAAGAACCTGACCCGCGTCGCCGAAAAACTGTTCATGGGCCAGCCCGCAGTCAGTGCGGCGCTCGGGCGGTTGCGCGACCTGTTCGACGATCCATTGCTGCTGCGCAATGGTCGCGGCATGGAACCTACTGCACGGGCGCTGGCGATTCTCAAGGAACTGCAGCCGGCGATGGATGTGATTTCCGGGGCGGTCAGCCGGGCCAAGGAGTTCGAGCCGGCGAGCAGTTGCGACGTGTTTCGCATCGGCCTGTCGGACGACGCCGAGTTCGGTCTGTTCCCGCCGCTGTTGCGCCAGCTTCAGCAGGAAGCGCCGGGGATTGTCGTGGTCGTGCGCCGCGCCAACTACCTGCTGATGCCAGCGTTGCTGGCCTCGGGGGAAATCTCCGTGGGTGTGAGCTACACCACGGATCTGCCCGCTAACGCCAAGCGCAAGAAGCTACGTGATATTCCCTGCAAAGTCCTGCGCGGCGATGATCGTCCGGGGCCGCTGACGCTGGACGAATATTGCCAGCGTCCGCATGCGATGGTGTCGTTCTCGGGCGACCTGAGCGGCAATATCGATCTGGACCTGGCGAAGATCGGCCGTTGCCGCCGTGTCGTTCTCGGTGTGCCGCAGTTCAGCGGTTTGCGCGCCTTGCTCGCCGGCACCGAGATGATCGCCACTGTTCCGGATTATGCTGCCTGCGCCTTGGTTGAGGGCTGTGCGCTGCGTGCCGAAGATCCGCCGTTTCCGATCGATGCGGCGCAGTTGTCGATGGCGTGGAGTGGGGTGCATGACAACGACCCGGCGGAGAAATGGCTGCGCTCGCGAATCAGTCAGTTCATGGCGGCGCCGCTGGATATCCCTTCAAGATGAGCGACCACTCGTCGAAAACCATGCTTCACCTGTAAGTTCTGACAGTGGTGCCGGTTGGCCTTCCCGTGTTTGATGAGCATGCCGAAGAGGCCAACACTCAAGGAACCTGAACATGGACACGCCGACGCCTGCGCTCAACAGTAACGACCTGCCACCGCTGCAGATCATGGAAAGCTTTCCTGGCGGCTTGTTGAACCCGCACGCGGTTCGGCACAACATTACGCTGCGAATAGACTACGAGTGGGCGCGGGAAGACGTTGTGACGATCCACTGCGCCGGAACTCCGGGCTTCGGCTCTTACACATCGCCGCGCATACCGATCGGTGGGTTTGCACGTCCTTTCCAGACCCACATCGACACCCGGCTCGTGACTTTCAACCTGGGGCATACCGTCGTTTTCACTTATACGGTTTACCGAGGCACGGCGGAGTTTGTTTCACAAGCGTTGGCGCTGTACGTCGCACCGATCAATCTGTTTGATCTGCCTCGGCCGTTCATCCGACAGGCTGACAACGACGGTCAGGGAATCGAATTGCCTGTCAGCGATCTGGATGAGTTCACATTGCGTATCAATGCGTGGCTGCTGGGCACGCGCGGGCAGTGTTTTTGGCTCACCGCAAATGGCACTAACGCCGACGACACTGATTTCGAGGCGTCTTATTGGCGAGCCCCGGTCAACGTCGTCGATGAAGACTTTCAGCGCTATGGGTTTTTCGAGCAGAATTTCCCTGCTGCGCCGCTGCAGGCTTTGAAGAATGGCAGCGTGCTGACGCTGAAATTCATGGCCGGGCTGCAAGGCAGTGAGCAGCCATCCCTCGCTCAGGCATTCGCCCATCGAAACTACATCATCCGCACAGGTTCCGCCGTTACGCCGAGGATATTGTCAGTTAGCGATCAGGATGGCGAGGTCGCCGACGGTGCGAATACTCGCTACACCGATGTCACCTTGAGCGGCAGTGCTTCGGGTAAATTGACGGTGTTGGACGGTACGACCTCGATCGGTACGGCCAGTCCCGTAGACGGTAACTGGACGCACGGTGCGCCTGGTCTGAATCCGGGACCGCATGCATTTACGGTTCGGTTGGCTGATGGCAGTGGCAGTCCGTCGAATACCCGACGGATCAACGTCGTGCTGTCAGACCTGCCGCTGAGAATTGTCGAGGCTCCCGATGACACCCGTCTTGATCCGCTGAACGCACTCACCAGCCTGACCGCTGAGCTCGTTTATGATCATCTGCCCACCGATATGGTGTCTGTGACGGTGACAGCCGCTGACGGCACACCCCCTGCAGGCTCGCATACGACCCCACCGGTTGCAGCGGGTAACACCCGCCCCATCAGGATTACCTTGCCCGTTTCGTTGGTGGCATTCAGCGTCGGAAAAACCATGGTGGTGACCTTTTCGTATACCCGCGGTGGGGCAGCTCCGGTGCCCTCACTGCCTTTACGTCTGAACGTGTTGCCGATTGCGCTGGAGCGGCTCGTAGCGCCAGTGATCACTCAGGCCAACGGTGACATTCTTGATCTGAAAGATATCCAGTCCGGGGCCAATCTGGAGTTTGGAGTCTGGCCCTTGATTGCTGTGAGTCAACGATTGTCGTGTGATTTTGCCGGGGAGTCCGACACGGGGCCGCACAACCTGCGCATGTGGACGGCCACCGTCAACATGGTGCACCGCGCATGGATCACCAATGGCCGTTTCGGTCCTAATGTTTCAGTCGATTATCTGCGGTTGCTCAAGCACGGCAGCAAACTGGTCATTCGGTTCCGGGTCAATCTGGATCAGGCGACGGATCCGAATACGCAGACGGTTTTTCAAACGCGCGAATACACGATCAGTGCGACGCCTTGAGACCGCTCCTGCCTGACACGCTGGACAAACCCGGCAACTGAGCACATCCATGCAATTCACTCCGCCCCCTCGTTGGCATGATTCAAGCCAATGACATTCAGAGGGGCGGGTCATGACTACTTCGAGGGATGAACAGGCACAGGACATCGGTTTGCTGTTCCTGCGGGTCAGCGGCGGATTGTTTTTGCTGTGGGTGCACGGCTTGCCCAAGCTGCTGGACTTCACCGCGCAACTGCAACTGATCGAAGACCCGTTCCACCTCGGTGCCCGCCTCACGCTGATCCTGGCGATTTTTGCCGAAGTCCTCTGCCCGCTACTGATCGTCGCCGGGGTGCTGGCGCGGTTGGCCTGCCTGCCTATTCTCTTTGTGCTGCTGGTGGCGCTGCTGGTCGTGCATCCGCAATGGAGTGTGGCCGAGGGGCAGTTCGGCTGGTTGCTGTTGATTCTTTTCACCACTGTATTGATCGCCGGGCCGGGTCGGCTGGCGATTCCTGTTCGTTTGCCCGGAGTACTGCGTTATGCCTGAAGCCCTGAATCAACCCACACCGGGGGCCGATGAGACCGTCACGTTGATTATCAAGCACCGGGTCAAGGCCGGTTTCGAGTCGGCGTATGAAGCCTGGCTGCGCAATATCGTCCGTGTGGCGGGGCAGCGCGAAGGGCATCTGGGGGTCGATGTGGTGCGCGGCAAGCGTGGGCGTCTCGACTTTTATACCTGCGTGCTGCGCTTCAGCAGCACCGAAGCGATGCAAGGCTGGCTGGAATCAGCGGAACGTCAGGCGCTGGTCGCCGAGGCGGCGCCGATGCTGGCTGACGGCGATCAGACCGAAGTCGCGCCGGTCAACGAATTCTGGTTCTCGCCACTGGCTGACGCCGCTTCGCCACCGCCGCGCTGGAAACAAGCCGTGGTGTCGTTGCTGGTGATTCTGCCGCACACCTTGCTGGTGCCGCTGATCTGGGGGCCGTTGCTGGCGCTGCATCCAATCCTTTCCAACTACGTGGTGGCCACCTTCTTCATCACCCTGACCATCGTCCTTTCGGTGGTGTACGTGGTGATGCCGCCGGTCACCCGTTTGTTCACGCCGTGGCTGGAAGCCAGCCAGGCCCATGAACACCTCGATTCCCAAGAAACCGCGCCGCGTTGAGCGGGGTTTGCTTCTTTTTACTTTTGCTTGAGGAACTGCGATGAACGCCGATCTGATTCTGTTCAATGGCCAATTTCATACGGTTGACCGCGAAAAACCGCTCGCCAGCGCCGTGGCGATCAAGGACGGCCGCTTCGTTGCGGTCGGTAACGACGCCGAAGCCATGGCCTTCAAGGGCAGCGCCACGCAAGTGGTCGACATGAAGGGCCGCTGCGTCATTCCTGGTCTTAACGACTCGCACTTGCATTTGATCCGTGGCGGCTTGAACTACAACCTCGAATTGCGCTGGGAAGGCGTGCCGTCGCTCGCCGACGCGCTGCGCATGCTCAAGGATCAGGCGGACCGTACGCCGACCCCGCAATGGGTGCGCGTGGTCGGTGGCTGGAACGAATTCCAGTTCGCCGAAAAACGCATGCCGACCCTGGAAGAAATCAACCAGGCCGCGCCGGACACCCCGGTGTTCATCCTGCACCTGTACGACCGCGCCTTGCTCAACCGCGCGGCGTTGCGCGTCGCCGGTTATACCCGCGACACGCCGAACCCGCCGGGCGGCGAGATCGTTCGTGACAGCAACGGCAATCCGACCGGCATGCTGGTTGCGCGGCCGAACGCGATGATTCTCTACTCGACGCTGGCCAAGGGGCCGAAGCTGCCGCTGGAATATCAGGTCAACTCGACCCGCCAGTTCATGCGCGAACTCAATCGCCTCGGCCTGACCAGCGCGATCGACGCCGGCGGTGGTTTCCAGAACTACCCGGACGATTATCAGGTGATCGAGCAACTGGCCAAAGAAGACCAATTGACCGTGCGCATCGCCTACAACCTGTTCACCCAGAAGCCGAAAGAAGAACTGACCGATTTCCAGAACTGGACCGGCAGCGTCAAGTTGCACCAGGGCGACGACTTCCTGCGCCACAACGGCGCCGGCGAAATGCTGGTGTTCTCGGCGGCCGACTTCGAAGACTTCCTCGAGCCGCGCCCAGACCTGCCGCAGACCATGGAACAAGAGCTGGAGCCGGTGGTTCGTCATCTGGTCGAACAGCGCTGGCCGTTCCGCCTGCACGCCACGTACAACGAATCGATCAGCCGCATGCTCGACGTATTCGAGAAGGTTGATCGCGACATTCCGTTCAACGGTCTGCCGTGGTTCTTCGACCACGCCGAAACCATCACCCCACAGAACATCGAGCGAGTGAAAGCGCTGGGCGGCGGCATCGCGATCCAGGATCGCATGGCGTTCCAGGGCGAATACTTCGTCGATCGCTACGGCAAACAAGCCGCCGAAGCCACGCCGCCGATCAAGCGCATGCTCGCCGAAGGCGTGCCGGTGGGCGCTGGCACCGACGCCACCCGCGTGTCGAGCTACAACCCGTGGACTTCGCTGTACTGGATGGTCAGCGGGCGCACCGTCGGCGGTCTGGCCTTGTACGAAGAAGGGCTGCCCCGCAGCACCGCGCTGGAGCTGTTCACCCACGGCAGCGCCTGGTTCTCCTCGGAGCAGGGCAAGAAGGGCCAGATTCGCGTCGGCCAACTGGCGGACCTGGCAGCACTCAGCGCAGATTTCTTCAGCGTCGAAGAAGAAGCGATCAAGTGGATCGAGTCGGTGATGACGGTGGTCGGCGGCAAGATCGTCTACGCCGCCGGCGATTTCGAAGACCTCGGCCCGCGCTCGATTCCGGTGCTGCCGGACTGGTCGCCAGTGGTCAAGGTGCCGGGTCACTGGCGCCCGAACTCGCCATTGCAGGCGCAGGTTCACCAGTGCAGCGGGCCATGCGCGGTGCACACCCACAGCCATGAAAAGGCGCGGATGTCGAACGCGCCAGTCAGCGACTTCGCCGGTTTCTGGGGCGCGTTCGGCTGTTCCTGCTTCGCCTTCTGATTTCGAAAAAAAGCGCCGGTCATCACGCCGGCGCTTCACGCAACAACCATCCACCCAGGAGTTTTGCCATGAGCGTTCCTTACAAGCGTCTGAACAAAGATGATGCCGTTGTGCTGCTGGTCGATCACCAGACCGGTCTGATCTCGCTGGTCCAGGATTTCACCCCGAACGAGTTCAAGAACAACGTGCTGGCACTGGGCGACATCGCCAAGTTCTTCAAGCTGCCAACCATCCTCACCACCAGCTTCGATGCAGGTCCCAACGGCCCGATCGTGCCCGAGCTGCGCGAGCAGTTTCCGGACGCACCGTTCATCCAGCGTCCAGGCCAGATCAACGCCTGGGACAACGAAGACTTCGTCAAGGCGATCAAGGCCACTGGTCGCAAGCAACTGATCATCGCTGGCGTGGTGACCGACGTCTGCGTGGCATTCCCGACCCTTTCGGCAATTGCTGAAGGCTTCGAAGTGTTCGTGGTGACCGACTCGTCCGGCACCTTCAACACCACCGTGCAACAAGCGGCGTGGGCGCGCATGTCGGCGGCCGGTGCACACCTGTTGAACTGGTTCTCGGTGGCGTGCGAGCTGCAGGGTGACTGGCGCAACGATATGGAAGGCCTGGCGCATCTGCTGTCGGAGCGCCTGCCTAACTACCGCAACCTGATCAACAGCTATACCAAGTTTACTGCTCAGTAATCGGGTGCGAGTCTGAAAAGCCCTCACCCTAACCCTCTCCCAGAGGGAGAGGGGACTGACCGCGGTGTTTGTTGAAGTTGCACCGACCCGCAATACCGAGGCGATCTCCATGCTTGAAGCGCATGGAGATCGGCTCCCTTTCCCCCTCGCCCCCCTTGGGGGGAGAGGGCTGGGGTGAGGGGGGAAGCTTTTGATTTTGGTCTTGATCTTGATTTTCAGCGCTTCTGCAACCACCCCAAAAACCCTCCCTTCTTCACCGCCACCGGTTTGGCCATCAACGCGAGGCGACTGTTCTGCTGACGCACCGCCTGCAATTTGTTCAAGGCCCGATTGACCTCACTGCGCTTGTCCATGCACTCACGGGTCAACTGCTTGTCGAGTCGATAAACGATGCTCGAGGTCAGCGCCGTGAATGTCGCCTGCGACGGCGTGTCGGCAAGAATGCTTTGTTCACCCATCACTTCACTCGGCCCCATACGCCCGGCTTCGACCTTGTTATCACCATCCGGCACGGTCGCGCTGACCACGCCGGTGGCAATCACGAACAGGCTGTCCGGCACTTCATCCAGATCGAGCACTACCTGACCCGCCGTGTATTGCTGGGCGACCATCGATTCGGCGAGGCGATCGCGCTCGTCACTGCTCAGCGAGCGGAAGATCTTCACCTCATCGAGCAACGCGCGGGCGCGGCTCGAAGGTTCGATCACGCCGTCGGGATGACGCGAAATGCCCGCGGCTTCGAGATGCCGGTGGGCGAGGTCGAACAGTTGATTGCGCACTTCGCTTTTCTTGCCCAGCTCGGCGATGAAACCGCTGGCAACGTACTCCGACATGGTTTCGCCGGCCTCTTTGAGCACGGCTTTCGGTGCCGGACTGAGCAACAGCGAACTGCTGCCTTGCAGCGTGCGATCCAGCGCATCCAACACCCGGCGTGGGCGGATATGGTTCGGCACTTTGATGCTGATCGACACGCCGTGCATGTTGTTCGGGCGGCTGAGGTTGACGATCTTCGCCTTGGCTGCCACCGAGTTCGGCACCACCGCCATGGTCCCGGCGCTGGTCAGCAAATGGGTGGCGCGCCAGTCGATGTCGAACACCTTGCCTTCGACGCCGTCGATCATCACGAAATCGTCCACCTGATACGGCTTGGTGGTGTTCAGCACGATCCCGGAAAACACGTCGGCCAGGGTGCTTTGCAGCGCCAGGCCGACAACGATCGCGACCACGCCCGACGTCGCCAGCAGACCTTTGACCGGCAGCTCCAGCACATAACCGGCGGCGGCGACGATGGCGACAAGAAACACCAGCGCGCCGATTACGTCCTGCAGAAGACGACCGCTGTGACCGATGCGACGCATCAGGGCCAGACCGATGACTTCGGTCAGCACCCGCGCGGCGTACAGCCACCAGAGAATGCCCAGCGCCGTCGCGCCCAGTTGCGTCACGCGGTCATCGGCAAATCGCGGCGCCTGCAACGGGCTGACACCGGCATTGATCACCAGCGTACTAAAGGCCAGAAACAGCACCAGCCGCACACCGACCTTCGGCGCGCGATGCTTGTATGGCGCGAAGTGCCACAGCGCAGCGTCGAGCAGCAACAGCACGGCGCTCCAGGAGAGCAGGTGAGCGAGAAGGAAAGTCATGGGCATTACTCACACAAAAAGCCCGGCGCTTTTTGGGCGCCGGGCCTGGGCTCAGTTGAGGTGGGTTTTCAGCTCGGCGGCGGCTTGTCGTACCGCTGCCTGCACTTCGGGGATCTGGCTCAGCGGGTTGAGCAGGCCGAAGTCATGAATCATCCCGTTGTAGCGCACCGAGGTCACCGCGACACCGGCCGCATCGAGGTGCCGCGCATAGGCTTCGCCTTCATCACGCAGCACGTCGAATTCGGCGGTCTGCACCAGCGCTGCCGGCAAGCCCTTGAGCTGTTCGGCGCTGGCGTTGAGCGGCGAGGCGTGGATCTGCGTACGCTCGGCCGGCTTGGTGGTGTAGTTGTCCCAGAACCACTGCATCATGCCTTTGGTGAGGAAATGTCCCTCGGCAAATTGCTGGTACGAACCGTCGTCGAACTGCGCGTTGGTCACCGGCCACATCAGCAACTGGAAGCGCAGCGCCGGGGCTTTCTGTTCCTTGGCCATCAACGCTACCACCGCCGCCATGTTGCCGCCGACGCTGTTGCCGGCCACGGCGAGGCGCTTGCCGTCGACGCCGATTTCCTTGCCGTGCTCGGCGACCCATTTCGTCGCGGCGTAGGCCTGGTTGATCGCGGTCGGGTACTGCGCTTCCGGCGACGGCGTGTAATCGACGTAAACCGCGACCGCGCCAGAGCCCACCACCAGATCACGAACCAAGCGCTGGTGCGTCGGGAAATCACCAAGCACCCAGCCGCCACCGTGGAAGAACATGAACACCGGCAACTCGCCCTTGACCTTGGCCGGACGCACCACTTTCAGATTGATGGTCTGAGCATCGACCTTGATCGCCTTGTCGCTGACTTCAATCCCCGACAGATCCACTTTCACCGACGCCTGCGCACCGGTCAGCACCGCACGGGCGTCTTTCGGGCTCAGTTGCTCCAGCGGCTTGCCGCCGCCAGCGGCGAGGGCGTCGAGGAAGGCCTGGGTATTGCGTTCGACCCCGGTACTTTCAGTGGCGAATGCGTTGCCGATGGACAGGGCGAGGAGGGATGCCGCGAGGGTTTTCTTGACGATGCTCATGGGTGGAAATCCTTTTGAATGATTTTGATTTTCTTGCCTGCGTTGCGGGCTGCTGTGGCGCTGGGTTTCTGGCCTCAGCAACACCGTGAGCACAGATTAATGGGCTGCTGAAAAGTGAAAAAGCAGCTATAAAGCGTTTAACTGTCCACCAGAGAGTGACAATGAACCCGTTCGAAGACATGCGTATTTTTTGCCAGGTCATGGACTCCGGCAGCTTCACCTCAGCGGCCGATCAGTTGGGCCTGTCCAAGCAGTTCGTCAGCCGTCGCTTGATGCAATTGGAAGAGCGGCTGGGCGTGCGTTTACTGAACCGCTCGACCCGCCGCCTCGACGTCACTCCGCTGGGGCAGAGTTATTACGAAGCGGCCTTGCGCTTGCTGAGCGAAGTCGAGCAAGTAGAGCAGGGCATCGCCGGAGAAACGGCGGAGCCGCGCGGGACGATCCGCCTGAGCGCGCCGCTGTCGTTTGCCGTGGCGCATCTCGGTTGCCTGCTGCCGATGTTTCTGCAGCGCTATCGCGAAGTGACAGTGGAAGTGGACCTGAGCGATCGCCCGGTGGACTTGCTGGGCGAGGGCTACGACCTGGCACTGCGCATTGGCACGCTGGAAGATTCGACGTTGATCGCCCGGCGCATTGCGTCCATCGAGCGGGTGTATTGCGCCAGTCCCGCGTACCTTTCAGAACGCGGCACGCCGCTCAAGCCTGAAGACCTGCACAGCCATGATTGCCTGCCGTATGGACACGGGCGCTCGGTGCAATGGCGATTCAACGAAGGGCAGGGCAAGCCTGTATTGGTCAACGTCGCCGGGCGCATGCGCGTGAACAATGGTGAATTGTTGCGCGATGCGGCGGTGCAGGGGATGGGCATCACTTACTTGCCGACATTCATTGTTGGCGCGGCTTTGAAGGATGGACGGCTGGTGCCGGTGCTGGACGATCTGCGCCCCGAGCCGCTGACGTTGTCAGCGGTGTATCCGCAGCATCGGCAGGCTTCAAGGCCGGTGCAGGCGCTGGTGGAGTTTTTGCGTGAGCGGTTGAACCAGAGCCATGTGAATCTTTGATCCGGACAGAAAGCTTTTCTGCCCCTTCACGCTCCGTCGGACGGAATAGCAGAGGATGGTGTGTTGTGATTAACTTCGATTCAGTTTGTTGCGAGGGCAGGCAAACTCAGTCACAGCTCACTATTCTGTTGGCTTATGACTCTCGCTACCCTCAACCATCAGGAGACACTCACATGGCCGCGACAATGAAAACCCGATCCGTTACTGCCCACGTTCCCGTGCAGTTGGCCGAGAAGGTCGATCTGATGGCCGAGCGTCTTGAGCGCTCGCGCAACTGGATCGTGAAACAAGCCCTGAGCGCCTGGATTGATCAAGAAGAAGAACGCAGCCGTTTGACGCGCGAAGCGTTGGCTGATGTGGACGCCGGGCGCGTCATCGATCATCAATCGGTGCAGGCTTGGGCGGACAGCTTGAGTTCTGATGCTCCGCTCAAGGCACCACTTTAATATGGAGTTGAAGTGGACGAGCAAAGGACTTTCCGATTTGACCAGGCTTTACGAGTTCTTGGCAGCAGTCAATCAACCTGCCGCTGCACGTACTGTGCAACAGCTGACTGCTGCTCCTGCAATGCTATTGGCCAATCCGCGCTTGGGCGAGCGTCTGGAAGAGTTTGAACCGCGAGATGTGCGAAGGATTCTGGTAGGGCACTACGACATGCGCTACGAGATTATCGGTCCGACTATCTACCTGCTGCGCCTTTGGCACACCCGCGAAGAACGATAGCCCGTCGTCAAATCCGCATTTACAACATTGCAACAACCTCCACTCCGGGTCTGTTCTAGACTCATGCCGCTCAATCACGAGCCCTATCCGGAGTGCGCCATGGAAGTGCCCAATCCCAAAACCGCCATCGAGAGCAATCGACAGGCCTGGAATGATTCCGCTGATCATCATCAGAATTCGTCGGACTGGCAGGCATTGCTCAGCGACGTCGCGCAGGCGGACTTTTCCTGTCTCGACGCCACCCTGAGCGGTTTGCTGGAAGTCGACGGCAAGGACGTGATTCAACTGGGCTGCAACAACGGTCGCGAAAGCCTGTCGCTGTTTGCAGTGGGGGCGCGCAGTGTGGTCGGCGTCGATCAGTCGGCAGCCTTCCTCGAACAGGCCCGCGCGCTGAATGCTCGCTCACCGCACCCTGCCGAGTTTGTCGAAAGCGATATCCATCATTTGCCTGGGTCATTGCATAACCGGTTTGATGTCGCCCTGATCACTATTGGCGTGCTGAACTGGATGCCCGATATTGGCGAGTTTTTCCGTCACGTGGCTTCGACGCTGAGACCGGGTGGCAAGCTGGTGATCTACGAGACCCATCCGTTTCTGGAAATGGTCGATCCGGCTGGCGAGGACCCTTATCGCCTCGCCAGCTCGTACTTTCGCGCCGAGCCGTTTGTGCAGGAAGAGCCGATTGTCTACGTCGGCAAGATTGAACAGCCGGCGGCAAAGTCGTTCTGGTTCGTGCATACCCTCGGCGCGATTTTCAGCGGCGCTATTGGAGCGGGGCTGAATATCGTGCATTTTCAGGAGTACGCGCATTCGAATCGGGAAGAGGTGTATGACTGCTATTTGAATCGTGAGGCGCAGATGCCGATGTGCTTTACCTTGGTGGCGAGCAAGGTCTGAGCACCTTTATTGCGACGACTGGCCTCTTCGCGAGCAGGCGCTGGTTTCGGGTTTTTGTGTGCATATCCGTTGCTTCGGGTGCTGCGGCTGGCGGTTTCGCCTGACGGCGACTCACTTTTTTTACAAACGCCTAAAAAAGTAAGCAAAAAAACGCTTGCTCCTACGTTCGGCCCTCGCAGGCTCGGGTTCCTTCGCTCCGGGACCAATCCGGGCGCAGCGGCTACGGTTTGCTTCGCTGCACCTACTTCCGCTGTGTACGACTTCGTCGTACGGTCGCTGCGCTCCCACGCCCGGATCGATCCCT